>NZ_JBHYGG010000224.1:0-38042 GCF_051859125.1 Gemmata sp. | reverse complement strand
TGCCTCCTATAGCGCCTCCCTCTCCGGCGGCGGCGCCGCCGCCGCCCGCGCCGCCGCCGCCCCCCCCCCCCATTTTTCGGGGCAGGTGGCCGGCCGTGACAAAAAAACCCCCCCCATGTCTGGGGTGGGGCCCCCCCCCGGTGGCGGCCCGCCAGACACGTCCGGCGGATCTCGGCAGGTTTCGACGCACAACTTCAGTTCACCCCGGCGGAGAGCTTGCGCCAGCGGAGCCGGGTCTCCTGAGGGGTCTTCTCGTCGATCCGGCCCCACGCAGCGATCAACTCTTTCAGTCCCGCGTCGGCCGGCACCGCTCCAACGGCGACCTTGCCCAGCGCGTCGGCCGCGGCCGCGAGCAGCGGGGCCTGGTCCGGGCCGCGGAGCCCGTAGGCCGGGTTTCGCACCTCGGGCCGGGCGTACTGCCGCAGCGCCTCCTGGAGCGCCTTGGACCGCTCGGCGTCGAACCCGTACCCGAGCCACGCCGCGATCCGGTCCCGCTCCAGGTGCGCCTGCCGGAACGGGCCGGCGCCGAGCCCCGGCACCCCGAGCAGCTCCAGGCTCCGCGTCGGGCCGCCCAGCTCGGCGAGCAGGTCGAACGCCGCGTCCGGCGTCGCGCACCGCACTCGCACCACGCCGAGCCGCCCGCCCGAGTAGAACGGGACGTAGTTCGGCGTCCCGGCGGGCACGAGCTGCTTCTTGTCGGGGTCGTAGAACTGGCGGGTGCCCGGCAGCGGCGCGACCCCGAACCGGTCCGGCACGCGGCCGTTCTCTCGCGGGAGCTTCGCCAACTGCGGCAGCGTCAGCACCGCGAGCGCCGCGTCCCCCTTTGCGAGTGCGGCGACCGGGTCGGCCGGCCCGGCGGGCGCCTTGGGGAGCGCGCCGAGCCACGCCGCGGCCGCGGCGAACGCGGGGGCGCTCAACCGCGGCTCGCCCGTCTGAACGTCGTGGAGGAACGACACCGAGCCCAGGCCGGGGCCGGTCTTCGCGGAGGTCTCGGTCGCGCTCTGGCGGTCGAAGCACGCGGCAACGCGGAAGAATAGGTCGGCCGCCTGGGGGCCGGTCAGCGGCGGCAAGCTCGGCTTGCGGTCGGGGCCGGCGATGGCGGCGGCGAGCGCCGCAAAGTCCTCCCAACTGGCCGGGGCGGCCGGGTCGCGGCCGTGGGCCGTGCGAAACGCGGCAACGAACTGCGGGTCGGCGAGCCGGTCGGCCCGATACACCACTACGGCCCCGTCGCCCGCCAGTGGAACGGCCCGGGCCTGCCCGCCCCACTCGATCAGGTGCTCGCGGTACGCCGGGAGCACGCCCGCCCACTGGAACGGGTGGTCCGACGCCCGCAGCGCCGGCGGCACCGGTGCGAGGTCGTCGCGGCCCGCCCAGGTGCCGAACTCCGCAGCCGGAATGATGCCGAGGTCGGCGTCGTCGCCCGGTGCCATCGGCCCGGTCCGGACCGTCACCTTGGCCCCCGTGCGGGCCGCCCAACTGTTCACGATCGGGGTGACAACTGTCGCAAAATCCGGCTCCGGACACGACAAAATGAGAGACGTGTTGGTGTAAGGTCTCGCCGCCGGCCCGGTGTTCCGGCTAGACTCTTCGCCGCACCCCGCTACAAGCAGGAGACCGGCCGCCGCGAGCGCCCGGGGGTGCCACACGCGTTGGCCGAAACGGCGACACCGGCCGCGATCCGCTCGAAGATTCGGCGGGAGTGGTTGTTGCATCGGATGGAGTCCGTGGTCTAAGATGGCGTAGCGGAATTGAGTGGATGGTCTCCCCGCACTCGCCGCACCATATTTCGGGAACTTCTCCGAGCCGAGGATCGGCGGCAACTCGTTTGCAACCGATCATGCTCGAAAACTTGCGGGGGCGTTGGGCCGTCCCGCACTCTGATACGCTCCGGGGGCGCGCTGGGTTCGCGCTGCACAACCACCGTCAATCAGCACACCAGGCGGGCCAAGATATGAAGGTGAGTTTGGTTGTGGCGTCGGGGTCCCACCAGGGAAAGGTGATCCCCATCAACAGCCCGCAGTTCACCATCGGCCGCGAGGCCCAGTGCAACCTGCGGCCCGCCAGCCAGGCGATCAGCAAGAAGCACTGCGGGATCATCGTGCGGGACGATAACGTGTTCCTCGTCGACTACGGGAGCACCAACGGCACGCTCGTGAACGACGTGCTGGTCCGCGGCGAAGAGGTGCCGGTCGAGGACGGCACCCTCGTGATGGTCGGCCCGCTCGACTTCCGGCTCCGCGTCGAGCAGGAGGCCGGGGTCGAGACCGAGGCGAAGGACGGGACGCCGTTCCCGACGGCCGGCGGCCGCGAGGCGCTCGACGCGGTCAAGGCGGTCGCGGGGGACGCGACCATGGCCCCCCCGCCCCGGTCCCGCGACAACACCCCGAACCCCGGCGCCAAGCCCCAGCGCGACCCGACCCCGAACCCCGCCGTGTTGCGGCCCACCCCGGCCAAGGGGCGGCCCGGCCTGCCCGACGACTCGAAGGGCGGCGGCACCAACCTCACCGGCTCGAAGGAGGCCGCGGCGCTCAAGGCCGCCCCGTCCGCCCCGAAGCCGGCCCCCAAGCCCCCCGCGCCCAAGCCCGAAGCGCCCACGAAGATCACCGCCGACGCCGGCGACGACGACCCGGACAGCATCGCCGCCGCGCTCCTGGGCATGGACGACGACGACGAGGTGCCGGACGGCAGCACCGTGATGGAGATGCCCTCGGTGGTCGCCCCGGACTCCAAGGCGGGCGGCAAGCCCGGCGACGACAAGGGCCAGAAGAAGGCCACCAGCCGCGAGGAGATGTCCACCGCCGCCAACGACATCCTCAAGAAGCTCCTCCGCCGCCCGAAGTAGCGGGGCGGTCGATCCGGAGCGCGACATCACGGGGGGCACCGGCCTCCCGCGTTCATTTCCCGAGGCCCGGTCCCCACCGTGACGCGCGACCCGTCCCCCGTACCGCCGCTCCCCCCCGTCGCCCCCCGCCTCCTCGACTGGTTCGACGCGCACCGCCGCGACCTGCCCTGGCGGGCCGACCGCGACCCGTACCGCATCTGGGTCAGCGAGGTCATGCTCCAGCAGACGACCGTGGCCGCCGTCGTGCCCTACTTCCACCGGTTCGTCGCCGCGTTCCCCACCGTCGCGGCGCTCGCGGCGGCCGACGAGCAGCGCGTGCTGAAGCTCTGGGAGGGGCTCGGGTACTACCGCCGCGCCCGGCACCTGCACGCCGCGGCCAAGCGGCTCGTCGCGGGCCACGGCGGCGCGCTCCCCGACGACCCCGCCGCGTGGCTCGCGCTGCCCGGCGTCGGCCGGTACATCCAGGGGGCCGTGCTGTCGCAGGCGTTCGACCGCCGGCTGCCGATCGTCGAGGCGAACAGCCTGCGGGTGCTGGCCCGCCTGTTCGGCTACCGCGGCGACCCGCGCGAGGGGGCCGGCAAGGCGTGGGTGTGGGCCGCGGCCGAGGCGGTGCTGCCCGCGGAGCGGGCCGGCGACTTCAACCAGGCGCTCATGGAACTCGGGGCGCTCGTCTGCACCCCGGCGAAACCGGCGTGCGACCGGTGCCCGCTCGCGGCTGCCTGCGTCGCTAACCGCGACGCGCTCCAGGAGCAGATCCCCCCGCCGAAGAAGCAGCCGGTGGTCACCGAGGTGAGCGAGGTCGGCGTGGTGGTCCGCCGCGGGGGGAAGGTGCTGCTGTGCCGGCGGCCGGCCGACGCGGGCCGGTGGCAGAACATGTGGGAGGTGCCGCACGCCGAGCGCCTCGCGGGCGAACCGCTGGCCGAGTCGGCGGTGCGCGTCGCGAGGGCGCTGACCGGCCTCGCGGTGACTCCGGGGGCGGAGGTCGCGACGATCCGCCACAGCGTCACGCGGTTCCGCATCACGCTCGCGGTCGTCGGGGCGACCGCCCCGAGGGGCGCGTTCGCTCCCGGAGCGTACGCCGAGGCGAAGTGGGTGACCCCCGACGAACTCGCCGACTACCCCGTGAGCGCCCCGCAGCGGAAGCTGATGACGCACCTGGCGAGCGGCGGGGCGTGAGAGCGCCGATAGCCCGAGTTCCAACAGCGGGTGCGGTGCTGAAGTCGTTGCCCTCACGCGGGCCGCCCCGGAGGGCGGCCCCTACAAACCAAAGGCAAAAGGCTCGGTAGGGGCCGCCCTCCGTGGCGGCCCGCCAATCAGTTCCTGCGTATCCCAAGAGCGTTTCAACAGGGCCACCAGCGGGCGCACCCCACCCGGTCACCCGGACACCCGCGAGCACATCGGGGCCGCGACCGTCGGGCGGCAGCACAGGCACGGGCCGCTCGGCGGGAACCACAGGTCGGCCCCGCGGTCCGCCGGGACGGTGATCTGCGACGCCACCACCGCCCCGGTCGAGAACGGGAACACGGTCTCCAGGGCCGCGACCGACGAACTCGTCACCGACAGCACCCGGACCCAGCTCGCGGACCCGCCCGCGGCCGACGTCACCAGCTCGGCCCGCCCGTCGGAGTCGAGGTCGCGGGTCGCCACCCGGATGCCGCTCGTGTCCGCCGTGCCGTTCGCGTAGAACTCCTGGAGCGGGGTCAGCCCCGACACCGCGGTCCCGGGGTTCGCGGCGATTGTGGCCCCGGACCACACCCGCACCAGCGACGCGCCGCCCGCGTCCTGCGACACGATCAGGTCGTCGTACCCGTCGCCGTCGATGTCGCCCGCCGAGACGTTCACCCCGGACCGCACCGCTTGGTCGAACCCGAGGAACGACGGCCGCAGCGTGGCGGCCCGGCCCGCGGCGAGAGCGGCCCCGTCGTAGAGCGCGACCCGCGGGGCCATCCCGGCCCCGGTCCCGAGGATCAGGTCGGCGCGGCCGTCGCGGTTCAGGTCCCCGAGCGCGACCCGCACCCCGTTCCGGTTCCCCCGCCCGAACGGGGCGAACGCGAACGTCTTCACCAACTGCCCGCCCGACACCGTGTACACCTCGACCAGCGGCGCCCGGCCCCGGTCCGCGGACACGACCAGCTCGTCGCGGCCGTCCCCGTTGACGTCGCCGGCCGCGACGTACGCGCCGCCGGTGAACCCGCCCACGACCAGGGTCGGGCCGACCATCGTGGCGTTCGTCGCCCCGTCGATGATCCGGGTCCGCGCCACCCGCCCCGCCCCGGTCGTGAAGGCGTAGTCGGCCACGCCGTCGCCGTTGAAGTCGCCCACCGCGGTGCGGACGGTACCGGTGTACCCCGCGAACGGCGTGAACGTCTTCCCCGCGTAGGCGAGGGCCCCGGTCCCGTCGCGGGCGTACATGGCGACCTGCCCGGCCGACCCGGACACCAGCACCGGCGGCACGCCCGTGCTCACCGGTGGGGGCGGGGGCGGAGGAGGTGGGGGCGGAGGCGGCGTAACGGGCGGCGTGGTCGGCGGCGTGACCGGCGACACGGCCCCCCAGCCGACGTCGAGCAGCGCCGCCTGATCGAGGGACGTCCACGTGTGCCGCACCCCGTGCTGGAGCACCGGGGCCATGGCCGCGGGCTGCCCGCCGTACGTCGTGTTGGTGGCCCAGTGCGCCGAGTCGGAGGAGACCGGGGCGGCACCCCCGTACGTCGCCACCGAGTTCGCCCCGGTGAACGTGCCGTTTCGAACCTTCGAGAACCACTGGGGCGCGGTGCCGATCCCGAGCAGGTGGCCGAGTTCGTGGGTGGCGACCGAGTAGAAGTCGGTGCCGGTCGCCGTGAGGCCCGACGTGGTCGTCCCGAAGTACCACGACTCGGTGGTGTCGAACGCCAGGCTCCCGCCCCACGGCGCGAACCCGGACCACCCGCGGGTCGCGACGGTCGAGCCCCACGCGGCCGACCCGGACCACCCGTACCCGCCGGACCCGCCCTGGGCCGCCGTGGCCCCGGGCATGGCCCGCCCGCCGACGTACACGACGAGCGTGTTCGCCGCGACGCTCAGGTTGGGGATGGTGAACTGCTGGCCGGTGTTCGGGTTGTAGAACCCGGCGGTCCACGCGTTTCCGCCGGACGGGGCGATGGCCGAGAGGCTGGCCGAGACCCGGCCCCCCATCTCCTGGCCGACCTGCCGGAGCACGGCCTTGGCCCCGGGGTTGTCCTCGAAGAACCCGGACCCGCCGTTGGCGCGGAGGTCGAGGGTGAAGTCGAACGCCAGCGTGATCGCCGGCACCTCGCGGGCCTCCAGGGCCTCGAGCCCCAGTCGGGTACCGGTCGGGCGAACGGGCGTGGTCATCGGGGCCTCTGCCGTCCCCGCCGGCGGCCCGCGGTGCGCCTACTTGCGCCCGTCGGACCCGGCCCGGTGGGGGAGGACTGAAAGCCGCCGGCTGCGTCCTTACGGCCGACGCCCGGTGCGGTTCTCCAGCGAGTGCGCAGGGGCGCACGCACCGGGACGCCCGGGGTGTCCGGTCGGTCCGGCCCGCGAACGACGCGGGGCGGACGGGCTCCGCGGGTCGCTCGGCGACCGGGAGGGGCGTACGGTCTGGATCGAATCGATGGGGTACGAACGGGGCGCTGCCGTACCGGGTCCGGCGGGCGTCCTTCCCGCGGCACCCGCCCCCCGGCCGCTCGCTTCCGGCGGCCGGGGCGGGTGCCCCGCGTCACACTATATACCTAGAACGGTTCCTCCGGGAGTGTCAAATCGCCGGCGCGAATTGATAATTCTATCTGGGCCGGTTATTAAGCGGGCGAATAGTTTCTCCAGGCAGTATAGATTAACATTATTGAAGTGGCGGACGGCAAAAAGTCATAACGTGGGGCCGTCTACTTTCCCCACGCCCGACGACCGGACTTTGCGGCGCGACCGACACATCCTATCCCCCTTGCCGCACGCGGCGAGCCCGCACGACCCGCGGGCGCGAAACCCTGCCGGTTGTACCGGTTGGCGCGGCGGTGGTGCGCCGCGGGACACGCCCCCGCCCGCGGGGCTTTGCGCGGAAAGTGACCGAGGGGAACCTGTCCGACTGGTGCCGGGTGAACCCCGGGAACGAGAGGCGCACGACCGACGCGATCGCGAAGGCGCTGAAGCCGGGGTGAGGCCGCGGGGCGGGTGAAAGCGGCTGGGCTACGAGATCACCGGTGGTGCAGATGTGACCGGAACGCGAGACGGGTAGTTGCCCCTCACCCGCGACTCGAAGACTCGTCGCGACCTCTCCCCGTAGGAACGGGGCGAGGTGGGGCGCGGCGGGTGAGGGGCGACCACATTTCTCACCCACCTGGCACCTACTCGGCCCGCCACCGGTGCTCCGGTTCTCTACAAATCTCGCACGAATGGTTTGACGCCGCCCGGGGCGTTGCGCACTTATCTTCCAGGGCCGCTCGGCCCGTTCGCAGATCACCTCGCGACCACACCCTCAACCCGGACGTGCGACGATGGACGCCCTGTCAAGGGCCGGCATGCGCTGGCTCCAGACCCAGATCCGCTCCCGCGACCCGGCCACGAGCCGCGGGGCGGTGGCCGTTGCCGCGGTCCTCGCCGACCTCATGCTCGCCGACCTCGGCATCGACCCCGACGCCGGGGACCCGATCGGGTCAGGGGACCGGGCCGTGGGGCACGAGGTAGACGAGGTCCTCGGGCCGGAGCGAGCCGCCCGCCCCGGGGCCCGGGGGCGGCGCGCCGGGGCCGCCGCGGGCCGGGCCGGCGCACCAGAGCATCGCGTGCCCCTCGGGGAGGACGTAGGCACCGGGGGCGTCGCCGGCGCGCGTGGCGCGGCCCCCGAGCCCCCGCGGCGGCGGCCGGAAGGCCTCGCCCCCCGGGGGACCGACCCGGTAGCCGAACCCCCGCGCCTCGTCGAAGGCGTCCGGGGGGACGCGCCGCAGGTACCCGCGCTCGACCAGCGCGCCGAGCGGGTCGGGCCGCCCGTCGTCGGGGGGGTACCGGCCGAGTTCGGCGCGGTGCGCCCGGAGGGCGAGCTTCAGCAGGGCGGCCCGCCGGTGCGACCGCAGGCCCCGCTCGACGTCGGCCAGCTCGGCCGGGAGCCGCGGGCGGATCAGCAGCGCGGCCCCGGGCCGGCCGGAGATGAGCCCGGGGTCGGCCGGCAGGCCGGTCTCGAACCCGAGCCCGAGCAGCCGCCGGGTCCGCTCCCGCTCCCAGGGGACGGCCCAGGCCATCGAGACCAGCTCGACCTCGGGCGGCTGCGCCTCGGGGGCGGGGGCGGTGCGGTCCTGGGTGCCGAGGACGTTCGGCAGCCACTGGGCCGGGGAGGCCATCGCCTCGCGGATCACGTACCGCTCGGACAGGAAGTGCGGGACCGGGTCGAACGGCCCGGTCGGGTCGCCGGGCTCCAGGTCGGCGATCAGGGCGCGGAGCAGGTCGGGGCGGTCGAACCCGGCCGCGGCGGCGGCCCCGAGTGCGGGGAACGGGGCCAGCGCGGCCCGGACCGGCCCGGCCTGCGGGGGGAGCGCCTCGAGCCACCGGTCGAGCGCCTGGAGGGCGGCCTCCTCGACGAGGCGGCCCGCGTGGTACGCCGCGACGATGGACCCGTTCCGCAGGGTCCGCGCCAGGGCGACCGCGACCCGGAACGCCGCGGCGAACGCGTCCGGGTCGCCGGCGGCCTGCGCCCGGAGCCCGCGGGCCAGGATCGTGAGGGCCATCCGGTGCGAGCCGACGAGGGCCGCGTCGCGGGGGCCGGCCACGCCGATCAGTTGCGGGTACTCGAACACGCCGACGGGCAGCGCGGCGGCGGCCCCGGCGGTGGCGTACCAGGGCTCGTCGGTCGGGTCGGGGGCGTACACCCGGTCCAACCAGGCGGCCAGCTCGGCGTCGCCGGTCGGCCACCCCTTCACGATCACCTCGCTGAGCCGGTCCTCGACCCGGGGGCGGCGCTGCGGCGGGGGCGGGCCGCCGTCGGCCTCTCCGGCCAGCGCGGCGGCGACCCGGGCGTGTCGCTCGACGGCGTTGCGGAACGCGGTGCCCCCGCGGTTCGTGTCGAGCGGCGGGAGCGCGGCGACGTACGCGACGTCGGCCTCCGCGTCGGGCCGGTCGGGGACCTCCAGGACCCGGTACGCGAGGCCGGCCCCCAGTGCGGCGGCGGCGGCCAGCCCGCCGGCCGCGAGCCGGACCAGGGGGCCGCGCGCCCCGAGCCGGTCGGTGGCCCACGGGTGGACGAGGGCCCGTGCGGTCGCCAGGAGCAGCGCGGGCGGGAGCCACAGTTGCCAGGCCCAGACGCCGCCGGCCAGGAGCGACGGCCCCCACGCGACCGCGCCCGCGCCGCCGACGATCCCGGCCACCCCGCACGCCACCACCAGCTTCCGGAACAGGAGCCCGCACAGGTGCCCGGCGGCGAACCCGTACACGGCCGGCACCAGGAGGTACTTCCACGCGTGGCGGCCGAGTTCGTCGAACAGCGGCGACCGGAACACGACGGCCAGGGCCGTGTGCTCCCGCACGGCCGCGCGGTCGAGGACCTGGGCGCGGCCGATCGCCGGGGCCGCGAGGACCAGGAGCAGCGCGAGGCACAGGAGGAAGTGGAGCCCGACCTTCGCGGCCCACGCGCGGCCCAGCGGGAGCCGCTGCTCGCCCCAGAACCGGGCGACCCCGCGGGTCTGCTCGTCGGCGAACGCGGTCACCCCGGCGAGGGTGCCGGCGGCCAGCGCCAGGCCGGGCCACACGAGGACCGGGCGGGCGTCGCGGGCCAGCAGCCCGAGGCCGAACACGAGCGCGAACCCCGCGAGCGCGGCGGCCGGGCCGCGGAGCTGGCGGAGCCCCAGCCACACCAGCGCGCGGCCCCCCGCGCGGGGGCGGGACCGCGCCCGCGCCTCCCGGGGCACGTCCGCGGCCTCGTCGTCGGCGGCCCGGAGCCGGTCGGGCCGGGTGAACACCCACGCGGACAGGCCGAGTGGGGCGACGAGCATGAACCCCAGGAACGCCGCCGCCGCGGCCGGCCGCAGGGCCGGGCCGGCCGGGTCGTGGGCGAACGTCGCCAGGACCAGGGTGACGGGCACGAGGGAGGCGACGGCCGCGGCCAGCGCCCCGGGGATCGCGGCCCCGATCGCGCCGAGCGTCGTGCGCGAGACGGTGGACCCGAACACGCCCCACACGAACGACAGCATCGCGAACACGGCCGCGGCCCGCGCCCACCCGAGGGTGGGGACGAGCCCGAGGGCCGCGGCGACCGCGAGGAGCGCCCCGACCTGCGCCGCGGCGAGGCCGGTGCCGGCGGCCACCTTCGCGCGCCACAGCCGCCACCGGGCCGCGGGCAGCGCGTCGAGGAACCCCATGGTCCCGGCCTCGCGCTCGGCGGCGAACACGGCCCCGCCGCACACCATTCCGGCGGTCACGCACAGCATGAGGGTGGCGAGCAGCCCGAGCCCGAGGTGGCGGACCACGTCGCCCGCCCGCGCGCCCTCGGCGGGCGGGTCGGCGAGGGCGGCCGCGGCGGCGAGCACGCCCGACCCGAGGGCCACGAGCGCCAGCCCGATCAGCCCCTGCTCGCGGAGTTCCTTCCAGACGACGGCGCGAATCATGGCACCCACCACGACGAAGATAAATTCGAAGCACGAAATCCGAAAGGAAGAATCCGGCGCGCGGGGTCTTGTTCGGATTGTGTGTTTCGTGCTTCGTGCTTCGAATTTTGTGCTTCGGCCTAGCCGGGACCGACCTTCCGCACCATCGGGATGCCGCCGGCCGCCGGCGCGCCGGTCGGGCCGCGGGCCATCAGGGCGGCGTACACCTCTTCGAGCGCGACCTGCGAGTCCTCGAAGTCGCTGACGCCCGGCGCGGCCCGGAGCGCGGCGACGGCCGCCGGGTCGGGGTCCTGCACCAGCGCCTGCCAGAACCGGCCGGTCCCGTTCCGCTCCAGCACGGTGCCCAGCGGGGCCGGGTCCGGGGGCTGCCCGGCGAACCGCAGGCTGAACCGGCGGACCGTGCGGCGCAGGTCGTCGAGCGGGGCCGAGAGGATCATCCGCCCGTCGCGGAGCAGCCCGACGTGGGTGCAGGCCCGCTCCAGTTCGGCGATCGAGTGGCTCGAAATCAGGACGGTGCGGCCCGCGGCGGCGAGTTCGGTGAGCCCGGCGAGGAACTCGCGGCGGGTGAGCAGGTCGAGCCCGGACGTGGGCTCGTCGAGGAGCAGCACCTCGGGGTCCGGGGCCAGCGCGAGCGCGAGGCCGACCCGGGCGTACCCGCCCTTCGAGAGGTCGCGGAGCTTCTTCGACTGGTCGAGGCCGAGGCGGTCGCCCCACTCGCGGTACCGGGCGAGGAACCCCGGGCGGTGGAACGACCCGGCGAACCACCCGATCTCGGCGACGGTCATCCAGTCGTAGAACCGGGGCCGCTCGGGCACGTACCCGACGAGGTGCCGCAGCTCGGTGGCCCGGGACCAGCAGTCGCGGCCGAGGATGGCGGCGCGACCGGTGTCGGCCGGGGCCAGGCCGGTGAGGATCTTCATCGTGGTGGTCTTGCCCGCGCCGTTGTCGCCCAGGAAGGCGAACACGGCCCCGCGGGGGACGCGGAGGTCGAGCCCGTCGAGGGCCGCCTTCCCGCGGTACCGCACCACCACCTGCTCGGTCACGATCGCGTCGTCGGACATGCACCCCTCGGCGGCCCCCGGGAGGGCCGCCCCGCCCCCGGTCAGTGGTACAATACTACCGAAACGGGCGCGGGGCGCTTTCATGGAACCGGTGGTCGTCTACCACTTCGTGCTGTGCCGGCGGGCGAGCTACGACCTCGGCGACCCGGTCGCGCCGTACTCCCTGCACAACGTCGTGTTCCAGCTCGGTCCGGAGGCCGGCGAGACGTACCCGCTCGCCGGAATCGATCTGTGGGTGTCCGCGAGGCTCGAAGGAGAGGACGGACACGAATTCTGGATTGATGTCGTTCGAATTACCGGCGACGATGAATTTTCCGAGGAACTGATCACGGCTTACGGCCCCTTGATCGCGCCATTTGGGAGCGACCGACGAACGATGTCCCGTGCCTGGCATCTCCGGCGTGTTCCGTTCGACGTCCCAGGGCTTTACGAATTCCGACTGATGCAAGGGGATGAGATATTGGCAGTCGCGAGCATTCGTCTGGAGGATTAAGCGTGTCTACTGACCCCGAGAAGCGTCGATCGAGAATCCCAGGCCGGCGCCCCCCGGCCCCGCAGAAGCCGGACGACGCACCGGATCTTGTGGGATATGAGCCCCTCATCCCGCGCACGCCCGAGGAGCGGAAGCCGGGGACCGCGCACATCTGGGGGCCGGCCCGGTTGGCGGAACGTGCGGGCAACGACAGCGTTCCGCAGCCGCCGCCCACCGAGCAAACACCTGAGCCGCCGCCGGCGACGTGACTCAGCGGGCGAAGAACTTGTCCTTCACCTCGGGGTTTACGACCCAGTCGGCGGGCCACTCACCGCTCAGCAGCTTCGCGATCCCCTGGGCCGCGACCAGGGCCATGTCCTCGCGGGACTTCTTGTCCACCCCGGCGGTGTGGGCCGTGAGCAGCACGTTGTCCAGATCGCACAGCGGGCTGCCGGCCAGCGGCTCCTTCTCGAACACGTCGAGCCCGGCCCCGGCGATCCGGTTGGTTTTCAGCGCGTCGTACAGGTCGGCCTCGTGGACGACCCCGCCGCGGCTCGTGTTGATGACCAGCGCCGACGGCTTCATCAGCGCCAGCGTCTCCTTGCGGATCATGTTCCTCGTCAGCGGGGTTTTCGGGACGTGGAGGGTGACCACGTCGGCCCGCGCCAGCAGCTCCTCGAACGGCACGAGTTCGACCTTGTGGGTCTCGCAGAACCCGACGTCGGGGGCGATCTCGGCGGCGAGGACGTTCATGCCGAAGGCGTTCGCGCGGGTCGCCATCGCCTTGCCGATCCGCCCCAGGCCGACGATGCCCAGCGTGGTGGTGCGGGCGAACGACACGGCCTTCCGCGGCCACTTCCCGGCCCGGATCGCGATGTCCTGGGACCGGACCTCGCGGAGCATCCCGAGGATCATGGCGAAGGCGTGCTCGGCGACGGCCTCCTGGTTCGTGCCCGGGGCGAAGCACACGGCGATGCCGTTCTCGGTGGCCGCTTCGAGGTTGACCGCGTCGTACCCCACGCCGGCGCGGGCGATGACCTTCAGCCCGGCGGCGGCGAGGGTCGCGAGGGTCGAGGGGGTGTACGGCTCGCCGCCGGCGAGGACCGCGGCGCACCCGGGCACCTGGGCGAGCAGTTCCTTCTCGGTGAGGATCGCCCCGAACGCGAACCCCTCGCGGACCGGGTACTCGAAGTGGAGCCCGGCGGCGCGGAGCGTGGGGGCGAAGGCGTGTTCGATGTCCCGCAGGGGGCCGGGGGCGATGAGGACGCGCTTCATGTCGGGTGGTTCGGGAGTGAGGGGGCGGGGGCCGGAGGGGCGGCCGCGGGCACCGCGACCGGGGCCACGGCGGCGATTTCTCGCACCCCCGCCCCGATCCTCAATACCCTACCACGAGAAGAATACGACATCGCGTCCGGTTGGGTATGCACCCGCGGAACGAACCTTGCGGGGGGAGACGGTGTCCGTTCGCCAAGTGGCCGGCCCCCGGATTTCGGTCCGCGGGCGGGTCCGGGCGCTCCGGTGGGTCGGGGCGTGCGGGTCGTAACGGGCACCAACGGTCGCCCGTGGTCACAAACTGGGGGAAACGCGCCATGTTCCTTGACTGAACGGCTGTGCCGACTGATGATGTAATAGTCGGTTGCGGGCAGTCCGCACCGCATCAGTCGGCATGGCAACGGTCGCGAGACCGCCACCGGAGGCAGAACCACGACAACGGTGAATTTCCCACCTTGCACGCGGCACCGCCGACCTCCGGAGGCAACCCCCATGCCCTGAAGGAGGTCACTTGAACACCGCAACGTTGAGCCCGGTGAACTCGGTGTCCGCCCCCCTCACCACGAGCCTCCCGAGCGCCCTTTACCGGGCGTGCGTGGCGGCCAAGGTCGCCGCCGACAACAAGGGCCGCGACGTCCTGGTGCTGGACATGCGGTCCTGCACCCCCATGTTCGACTTCTTCGTCATCTCGACCGGCACCAGTCGCCGCCAGATCCACACGATCGCGGAGGAGACCGACGCCGCCCTTCGGGCCGAGGGCGACACCCGCATCGGCATCGAGGGGTACGAGGCGAGTAAGTGGATCGTGCAGGACTACGGCGACGTGGTGATGCACGTGTTCGACCCGGACACCCGCGACTACTACAAGCTCGAGGAGCTGTGGGCCGACGCGAAGAAGGTGGACTGGGAGAGCGAGCTGTAAAACCCCCGCGTCCCGCCCGGGCGCGGTTTCTATAACGAACCCGTCGGCCGGGTCGCACCTCTCTGGGGTGGCGGCCCGAGCCGACGTGTCCTTTTTGTGGCCGACAATCTGCTGGGTCCGCGATGAACGTCCTCCACCACCTCCGCTCGCTGTTCGCCCCGGTCATTACCGAGGTCGCACCAGACCGGGCCAAGGTGCCGGACTACCTGGGCATGGTGAAGCCGTCGGCGAACGCCGAGCACGGCGACTACCAGGCGAACATGGCGATGGCGCTGGGCAAGGCGCTCGGCCAGAAGCCGCAGGACGTGGCGAAGGCGATCGTCGCGAAGCTCCCGGCGAGCGACGTGTTCGAGCCGCCGACGGTTGCGGGACCGGGTTTCATCAACCTGAAGTTGAAGGACACCTGGCTCGCGGGACAAGTGCGCGGCCTCGCGACTGATCAGAAGCTGGGCGTCGAGCCGGTCGCGAAGCCGAAGACGTTCGTGATCGACCTGAGCGGGCCGAACGTGGCGAAGCCGCTGCACGTGGGGCACCTCCGCAGCACGATCATCGGCGACTCGCTGGTCCGCATCCTCCGCTTCCTGGGCCACACGGTCGTCAGCGACAACCACCTCGGCGACTGGGGCACCCAGTTCGGCATCCTGCTGTACGGCTACAAGCACTGTCGCGACGACGCCGCGTTCCTGGCCGATCCGGTCCGCGAACTGGCCCGCCTCTACGTTCACGTCCGCGGGTTGTTCAAGAAGGCCGGCGACGACGAGGACGAAGGCCCGACCGACGACCCAGTGAAGAAGGCGTGCCAGGAGGAGACGGCGAAGCTCCACGCGGGCGACGCGGAGAACCTCGTGCTGTGGCAGCGGTTCATGCCGGCGTGCCTGGAGATGCTCCGCCCGATCTACGAGCGCCTCGACGTGAAGATCGACCACGCGCTCGGCGAGAGCTTCTACAACCCGATGCTCCCGGGCGTCGTCGAGGGCATGCTCGCGAAGGGCATCGCGTTCGAGAGCAAGGGTGCGGTGGTCATCCCCAACGCGAAGGGCGTTGTCCCGCAGACCGACGAAGAGCAGAAGAAAGAAGAGCCGCCCGCGATTATCCGCAAGCGCGACGGTGCGTTCACCTACACGACGACGGACCTCGCGACGGTGAAGTACCGCGTCGAGACGTGGAAGCCGGACGCGATGCTGTACGTCGTGGACGCGCGTCAGGCGCTGCACTTCAAGACGATCTTCGCACAGGCCCGACGCTGGGGGTACGACAAGACCGAGTACCAGCACGTCCAATTCGGAACGATGCTCGGGCCGGATAAGAAGCCTAAACGGACTCGCGATGGCGGTGTCGAAGAGCTCATGCCGCTGCTTGACGAGGCCGTATCTGTCGGCACGCAGAAGTACGAGGCGAGCTACGCCGAACGCAAGTCGTTCGGGCACGACGTGCCGGAACTCACCCCCGAGGTGAAGCGGAACATCGCGGAGGCCATCGGAATCGCCGCCGTGAAGTACGCGGACCTGAGCCAGAACCGCACGACCGATTACGTGTACGACGCGGACAAGATGACGAGCACGGAGGGCAACACGGCGGCGTACATGCAGTACGCCTACGCCCGCTGTCGGAGCATCTTTCGCAACGGTGATGTGGACGAGGCGGGGTTCCGCGCGAACCCGCCCATGGTGGTCATCACGCACGCGGCCGAGCGTGCCCTGGCGCTGCAACTGTTGCGGTTCCCGGAGGCGGTCGAGGCGGCCGCGGCCGATTACCTGCCGCACCTCGTCACCGCGTACCTGTGGGATCTCGCGAAGTGCTTCAGCGGGTTCTTCGAGAACTGCCCGGTGCTGAAGGCCGAGTCGCCGGAACTGAAGGACAGCCGCCTGCTGCTGGTCGATCTCGTCGGCCGGGCCATCAAGCAGGCGCTCGATTTGCTCGGCATCCGGACCGTCGAGCGGATGTAGAATAGTCGTCTGGTCCACACGTCGCCGCGTCGTCAGGTCCAAAACCTCGGTGGTTTCGGCAGCGACCTGATGACGTGACGACCTCGCGACCTGAGACTGATAGACATGTTCGTCGATCGCGTGGAACTGTTCGTGAAGGGTGGGGACGGCGGTCGCGGGCTCGCGACTTTCCGGCGGGAGAAGTTCGTGCCCAAGGGCGGTCCCGACGGCGGGGACGGCGGGCACGGCGGGTCAATCATCATCCGGGCCGACCCGAACGCCGACAACCTCGCCGGCCTCTCGATGAAGAAGCACTGGAAGGCCAAGAGCGGGGACGCGGGCGGCGGCGCGCGCAAGACCGGCGCGAACGCCGAGGACGTGATCCTGCTCGTCCCGCCCGGCACCATCATCCGCGACCGCGACCGCGGCAACGTGCTGAAGGACCTCGTGAACCCGGGCGACGAACTGGTCGCCGCGAAGGGCGGCCGCGGGGGCCGCGGGAACGTCCACTTCAAGAGCAGCACGAACCGCGCGCCGCGCGAGTCCGAGCCGGGCGGGGAGGGCGAGGAGCGCTGGATCACGCTCGAACTCAAGGTGATCGCCGACGCCGGTCTGGTCGGGTTCCCGAACGCGGGCAAGTCGACGCTGCTCTCGCGGGTGTCGCGGGCCACACCGGAGATCGCGTCGTACCCGTTCACCACGAAGCACCCGAACCTCGGCATTGTGACCGCCGGCGACGCTCACTTCGTGCTCGCCGACCTCCCGGGGCTGATCGAGGGGGCCGCACAGGGCGTCGGCCTGGGGCACGAGTTCCTGCGGCACGTCGAGCGGACCCGCGTCCTGATCCACCTCGTCGAGCCGTTCCCGAGCGACGACTCGGACCCGGTGCGGAACTACCACCTGATTCGCAAGGAACTGCACGACTACACGATCCCGCTCAGCGACAAGCCCGAGTTGGTGTGCGTCAGCAAGGCGGAGTTGACTGGGGCCGACGAGGTCCGCGACAAGCTCGCCGCCGAGCTGGGCCGCGAGGTGCTGCTGATCTCGGCCGTGACCGGTCAGGGGCTGCAACTCGTGGTCGGCCGCGTGGCACAGATGCTCGCCGAGATCAAGCGCTCCGAGGCCGAGGAAGCGGCCCGTAAGAAGCCCGTAGTCGAGTTCGGCACGGAGGCGGTGGTCCGCACGAGCGACTTCCAGACCACCGCAGTCGCGAGCATCACGCCGCCCGCCGACGGGGCCGCGCCATGACGCCCGACGTCGTCGTGGACATCGGCAACACGCGGATGAAGTGGGGCCGGTGCGAGGGCGGGCGGGTCGCCGAGGTGCTGCGGCTCCCGCTCGACGAACCGGCCGTCTGGGACGCCGAACTCGCGAAACTCCCGCCCTCGCAGTCAGCCGCCCGCCGGTGGGCCGTCGCCAGCGTGAACCCGCCGGCGTGCGAGCGGTTCGTCGCGTGGGCCGGGGCACACGGAACCGTTACGCTCTTCACCTCGCCGTCCGAAGTCCCAATTCGCGTGAACGTGGACGAACCGGGCAAGGTGGGGCTCGATCGCTTGTTCGGGGCAGTCGCCGCGAAGGCAATGGTTCCCCCGGGGACACCGGTCATCACCGTGGACGTCGGCACGGCCGTGACCGTGAACGTGATCGACGCCGGCGGCCTCTTCCAGGGCGGTGCGATCTTCCCCGGGCCACGCCTCATGGGCCGGGCGCTCAACGACCACACCGCGAAGTTGCCGCTCATTGATCTCGGCGAAGTTCCGGCGGCCGGTCCCCCGGGGCGGAACACGGCCGGCGCCATCGCGGCGGGAATCGCGGCTGCGGTTCAGGGCGGTGTCGGGCTCCTCGTCGAGCGCCTGGCCGCCCGATACGCTCGGCCGCGCCTGTTCATCACCGGCGGCGCTCGTGGGGCGCTCTCCAGGCACCTCTTTCGTGGCGTCGACGAGGTGACCGAGGTCCCGGAACTCACGCTCGAAGGCATTCGCATCGCGGCCGGGGCGCTGCAATGAGTGACACCCTTGTGTCACTTCTCACGCCCAACGGTGTCGGGGCGATTGCCACCGTCGAGGTGCACGGCCCGCGGGCGTGGGAACTCGCCCGCACGCTGTTCCGACCGGCCGGTAAACCGCTCCCGGGCGCCCCCGAACTGCACCGCTTCTGGTTCGGCACACTCGGTGAAGGGGCGGGCGACGAAGTGATTCTCGCGGCCACGGGCGAATCACGTGTCGAGGTCCACTGCCACGGCGGGCGGCGCGTGGTGCGGTGGGTGATCGACCAGTTCCTTGCGAGCGGGGTGTGTGAACCCCCCGAGGTCGGCGATCCTCAATCACTCGGGGGGGGCACACCCCCCGCCCGCCTCTTGCAACTCGCCCCGACGCTCCGCACCGCGGGGGTTCTGCTCGACCAGCTTCACGGGGCGTTCGAAGTGGCGGTGCGGCAGGTCCTCGCATCACCCGACCTCGCCGGACTCCAAGAGTTGAGGCGGTTCGCCAACGTCGGCCGCCACCTCGTGACGCCGTGGAAGGTAGCGATCGCGGGACCGCCGAACGTCGGGAAGAGTTCGCTCGTGAACTCGCTCGCCGGCTACCAGCGCACCGTCGTGTCGGACGTTCCGGGCACCACGCGCGACGCGGTCAGTGTGCAACTCGCGTTCGACGGCTGGCCGGTCGAGTTAACCGATACCGCCGGCTTGCGCGACGCGGAGGGCTTGGAGGCGGAAGGCATTGAGCGGGCCCGCCGCGTACTTGCCGAAGCCGACCTCGTCGTGTGGGTGATGGACGGGAGCGCGGCTCCGGTCGCTGAAGCGGGCGGCTCGCCGGGGTCGTTGCCTCTGTGGAACAAGGCCGACCTCGCAACAGAGCCGTTGATCGGGTTGGCTGTCTCCGCGACGACCGGCCAGGGCATTCCCGAACTCGTTGCCGCGATCGTGAGTCGCTTCGTGCCCGATCCGCCGCCACCCGGGGCCGCGGTGCCGTACTCGCCGGAACTCGCCGCCCGCGTCGAGGCGGCGAGCGCTGCGACCGACCGCGGAGAAGCCGTCAGGCTTCTCCGCGACGTACTCACACAGCCGGGATAAACCCGGCCGCTCGCCGCAGCACCGATACAAAAACACCGCACCCCCACCCCGGAGTCCAGTCACATGCAGTTCGGCAAGATTCGGCGGGCCAGTGGCGACCACGTCGTCGCGATCGAGAACAACCAGGTCTTCACGATCGACACGGCCCTCGACCCCGAGGTGCCGTCGCTCGCGGCCCTCCTCGCCACGCCGAACCCGATCGCCGCCGCCCGCGAACTCATCGACCCGCGGTTCGCCCCGGAGCCGCTCGGCGACCAGACGTTCCTCGCCCCCATCGACCGCCAGGAGGTGTGGGCCGCCGGCGTCACCTACAAGCGGAGCAAGGTGGCCCGCGAGGAGGAGTCGGCCGGGGCGGCGCAGTTCTACGACAAGGTGTACTCGGCCCCGCGGCCGGAACTGTTCATGAAGGCCACGCCCGAGCGGGTCGTGCCGCCGGGCCAACCGGTCTACATCCGCGCCGACAGTAAGTGGAACGTGCCCGAGCCCGAGTTCACGCTGGTCGTCACGCCGGCGGGGAAGATCGTCGGGTACACGATCGGCAACGACATGAGTTCCCGCGACATCGAGGGCGAGAACCCGCTGTACCTCCCGCAGGCGAAGATCTACCGGCGGTCGTGCGCCATCGGCCCGGTCGTCACGCCCGTTGCGGGGATGCCGGCGCTCTCCGGCGTCGAGATCAAGCTGGTCATCAGCCGCGGGGGCAAGCCGGCTTATGAAGGAACGACGACGCTGGCGCAACTGAACCGCACGCCCGAGAGCCTCGTTGAGTGGCTGTTCCGCGACAACGACTTCCCGAACGGCGCGCTCCTGCTCACGGGTACTGGCATCGTCCCCCCCGACGCGTTCTCGCTCCAGGTCGGCGACGACATCGCCATCACCATCGCCGGCATCGGCACCCTGCGCAACCCCGTGGGTTGAAGCACCCAATGATGGCCGCAAAAGGGCACAAAAGTCGCAAAACGGATGGCCACGAAACCCGAGGTACGGCCGTCAGCACCAACCGGCTTCTTTTGCGAAATTTGTGCCCCTTTGCGGCCAATCTCTTCTTCGTCCGCCGGTGCGCCAGCGCGTAAGATTCCTCCATGTCCATTCGCGTCTCGAATCTGAGGCTCCCGGTCGATGAGCCGGAAGCCAGCCTCCCGGCGCACCTCGCACGCGCGCTGGGTGTGAACCCGACCGACCTGAGTCGCTGGCGGATCGTCCGCAAGGCGCTCGACCTGCGCGACAAGCGGCAGCTCCGGTTCGTCTACAACTTCGAGGTCGACCTCCCCGCCGAGGAGCCCGAGGTGGTGCGGCGAACGGCCGACCGCCCGCACGCGCCCGCACAGGTCGCGCTGCACGACGAGCCGCCGTTCGCGATGCCCGAGCCCGGCCGCACGCCGCTCCCGCACCGGCCGGTCGTCGTCGGCTCCGGCCCCGGCGGGCTGGTGTGCGCGTACTTCCTCGCCAAGCACGGCTACCGGCCGATCCTGCTCGAACGCGGCACCAAGGTGAACGACCGCATCCGCGACGTGAAAACGTTCGACGACGGCGGCGAGTTCCACCCCGAGAGCAACTACCTGTTCGGCGAGGGCGGGGCCGGCACGTTCTCCGACGGCAAGCTCACCTGCCGCGGCACCGGGCCGGACGTGATCCGCGTGCTGGAACTGCTCGCCGAGTGCAAGGGCCAGCAGCCCGGCCGGCCCAACATCCTGTACTACCACCGCCCGCACCTCGGCAGCAACCGCCTGCCCGCCGTGGTGAAGGCGCTCCGCCAGCGGATCGAGGGGTTCGGCGGCGAGGTGCGGTTCCTCACGCGGGTCGAGGACGTCGACTTCGACGCGAGCGGCCTCAAGGGCGTCAGCACGTCGTCGGGCTTCACGCCCGCCTCGGTGGTCGTCCTCGCGATCGGCCACAGCGCCCGCGACACCTACCGCATGCTGGCCGAGAGGAAGGTGCCGATGGCGATGAAGCCGTTCCAGTTCGGCGTCCGCATCGAGCACCGGCAGGACGTGGTGAACGCGGTGCAGTTCGGCCCGCGGCACGAGCAGTACGAGGAACTCCTCGGCAACGCCGACTACTCACTGGTCGCCAGCGGGAAGCACGACCTGTTCACGTTCTGCATGTGCGCCGGCGGGTACGTGATCCCGAGCGTGTCGCAGCACGGGTTCTTCGCGACCAACGGCATGAGCCTGAGCCGCCGGGACTCGCCGTTCGCCAACAGCGGGCTGGTGGTGACGGTGCCGGTCGAGGAGTTCGGCGCGAGGGACGTACTCGCCGGCGTGCGGCTCCAGGAGAAGTACGAGGCGAAGGCGTTCGAGATCGGCCGGGGCCGCGAGTACCGCTCCCCGGTGCAGGGCGCGCGCGACTTCGTGCGGGGCACGGTGTCGCGGTCGGCCCCGGAGTCGAGTTACCCCCGCGGGGTGACGCCGTGCGACCTGCGCGAGGTGCTGCCGCCGGTGGTGGCGGAGGCGGTCGCGAACGGGCTGCCGCAGATGGACCGCCGCTGGAACGGGCGCTTCCTGGCCGACGCGGTGCTGGTCGGTCCCGAGTCGCGGGGCAGTTCGCCCGTCCGCATCGACCGCGACAACGAGACCCGAGAGTCGCCGGGCGTGCCCGGCCTCTTCCCCGTCGGCGAAGGTGCCGGGTACGCCGGCGGCATCGTCTCCGCGGCCGTGGACGGCCTCCGCACCGCCCGCGCCATCATCGCGAAGTACGCCGTGGCGTGATGCCCCAGTCGGCCGCGCCGTGCACGGTGCCGCTGGGGCATCACGCCGCGTGCTTGGTGCGAGCGGGTGGAGACGCGGCTGATTGGGTATCATCACCTCTGACGGCTCCCGCTCCCGGAGGCACCCGTGCCGCCCCACGAACCGACCGACGCACCCGATCCGGACGCCGCGAGTTCGTGCGTGCCCTCGGGGACCATCGCGCAGTCCCCCGACGATGCGGTTCGGGCCGCCGAGTGGTCGCAGCCCCCCGCGACCCGCGGGCTGCCCGCCATCCCGGGGTACGAACTCATCGGCGAACTCGGTCGCGGCGGCATGGGCGTCGTGTACCGCGCCCGGCACATCCGACTGAACCGCCCGACGGCGATCAAGATGCTGCTCGGCGGCCAGTACGCCGACCCGGTCGCGCAGGTGCGGTTCCTCGTCGAAGCGGAAATCGTCGCGCTGATCCAGCACCCGAACGTCGTCCAGGTCTACGAATTCGGGCAGCACGACGGGCAGCCGTTCTTCGCGCTGGAGTTCGTGGACGGCGTCACCCTCGCGGGGAAGTTGCACGACGCGGGGCGGTTCGGGCCGAAGGCGGCGGCGGAGATGGTCGCGAAGCTGGCCGACGCGATCGCGGCCGCGCACGCGAAGGGGATCGTCCACCGCGACCTGAAGCCCGCGAACGTGCTCCTCGACGAGAGGGGCGAACCGAAGGTCACGGACTTCGGGCTCGCGAAGGTCGGGCAGTCCGAGATGACCGCCAGCGGCGCGATCATGGGGACGCCGAACTACATGAGCCCCGAGCAGGCGGCCGGGCGGACCCGGGAGATCGGCACCGCCACCGACGTGTACGCGCTCGGCGTGATCCTGTACGAACTGCTCACCGGCCGCACCCCGTTCAAGGGCGAGTCGGTGATGGAGACGATTCAACAGGTTCTGGCGGGCGAGCCCGCGTGGCCGCGGAGCCTCGTTTCGGCCATCCCCCGCGACCTCGAAACGATCTGCCTCAAGTGCCTGGAGAAGGAGCCGCGGAAGCGGTACGGAACCGCCGAGGCGCTCGCGGCCGACCTCCGGGCGTACCTCGCCGGCCGTGCGATCGCCGTCCGCCCGGTGGGCACCATCGAGTACGCCGTCAAGTGGGCGCGGCGGCGGCCGGCCCCGGCCGCCCTCGTCCTGGTGACGCTGCTCGGCGTGTGCGGGATCGTGTGGAAGTACGTCGAGGCGGAACAGCAGCGGGACATCGCCGAGGCGCGGACCCGCGACGCCGAGGAACAAAAGGGGCTCGCCGAGGAGAAGCAGCACGAGGCGGAACAGCAGCGGGTGATCGCCGAGGGCCGGCGCAAGGAAGCGGAGCAGCAGAAGGCCATCGCCGAGGCCCGGCGGATGGAAGCGGAGGAGCAGCGGGAAACCGCGTTCGCCGTGTCGCAGTTCCTCGGCGGCCTGTTCGAGGACGCCGACCCCCTCGCGCTCACGGGCCGGATGTTCGGCGCGCACAACCGGGCCAACGGGGCCCAGGCGCTGACCGCGCGTGAGATCGTCGACCGCGCGGCCCTCAAGCTCAAGACCGAGCTGACCGACCGGCCCCGCATCCGGGCCGCGCTGCTCGACTGCATCGGGAACGTGTACCTCGACCAGGGCCGGGCGCGCGAGGCGGAACCGATGATCCTGGAAGCCGCCCAACTCCGCCGCAAGCGCTTCGGGGACGACCACATCGAGACGGCAACCAGCTTCCAGAGCCTGGGCGTGATGCACATCAGCACGGGCGAGTTCGAACTGGCCGGGAAGGAACTGGAGCAGGCGCTCGCGCTCCGCCGCAAGTACCTGGGCGGCGACCACGTCCTCGTCGCCGACACGCTCTTCTACCTCGGCCTCCAGCGGCTCCTCTCCGGCGAGCTCCCGACGGCCGAGAGCACCCTCCAGGAGTGCCTGACCGTCCGCCGGAGCCGCGGCGACACGGAGAGTCGTGAGATCGCCCTGGTGCTGCTCCTGCTCGGGCAACTGCACTTCCAGAACGACGCGCCCGCCAAGGCGCTCCCGCTGCTGACCGAGGCCGCCGCGATGCTCGACAAGATCGGCGGCCGGAACGACTTCTCCGGGGTCCTCAGCTCGTACCTCCAGGCCCAGTTCGCGGCGCGGCTCGGGAGCCCCAAGCGGGCGCGGGAACTCTACGCGGACGCCGACGCGAAGGCGATCAAGCTGCTGGGGGCCGACCACTACGTTCTGGTCGCGACCCGCACCCTCTTCGCCGACTTCCTGAGCGACCAGGGCGACCACGAGGCGTCGATCGCCCTGCGCCGGGGCGTGGTCGAGAGCCTCCGCAAGTCGTACGGCCCGGACTCGGCGGCGGTGGGCTTCAAGTTGCTCAGCCTGGCCCGCGCCGAACGGCACGTCAACCACCTGGAAGCGGCCGAGGCCGCCGCGCGCGACGCCGTCCGCATCCACCGCAAGAAGGCGAACCCGTCGGCGAGGGTCAGCGACCACCTGTCCGAGTGCCTGCACGTCCTGGGGGCGCTCGTGTACAACCGCGGCGACCACGCCGAGGCGACGGCGATCTACCGCGAGGCGCTCGCCATCCGGGTCCGGCTCGCCGAGGACGACGAGCGGACCCACGCGATCGCTCGCGACCTGACCCGGTTCCTGCTCCAAAAGGAGGGCGCGACCATCGCCCCCGTGTTCTTCGAACGGACGACGCCGGCGGGCGAGCCAAAGGTGGACACGGAGTTGGCCCGGACCTGGGTGCGGGGCGCGGAGGCGCTCGCCCGGCTCTGCCCGAAGCCGACCGCCGACGACGAGGTGAACGTGAAGTACATCCAGAAGCTCGCGGTCGTGGCGCTCCGCAGCGCCGCGGCCGCCGGCATGCGGGACTCGGAGGTGATCCGGGCCGCCCCCGAGTTCAAGCCGCTGCACGGCCGCGAGGACTTCCAGCAACTGCTGCGCGACCTCGCCGCAAAGCCCCCGAAGTGACGCGCACCGAGCCGCGGTTGACAGGTCGGCCCCGCCGTGGCTAAACTCCCCCGCCGAAATAGACCCGACGTGCCCGAGGCGACCGTGGAACGTGAGTGGCTGGCCCTTGTCCGTGGGGAGCGCCGCGGCCCGTTCACACTCCTCGCCCGTGCCGGCTTGCGGCTCGCGAGTTGGCCGTACGGCGTCGGCGTCGGTGTTCGCAACGGGCTGTTTAGCCGCGGCTGGAAAACGGTCCACCGGGCGGTTCCGCCGGTGGTGAGCGTCGGGAACCTGACCCTCGGCGGCACCGGGAAGACGCCGTGCGTCGAGTACGTCGCCGCGTTCTACCGCGACCTCGGCCACCGGGTCGCGATCCTGAGCCGCGGGTACGGGAGCGACGCCGGCCGCAACGACGAGGCGATGGTCCTCGAAGAGAACCTGCCCGACGTGCCGCACTTGCAGGGCCGAGACCGCGTCGCGCTGGCGGCCACCGCGGCGGAGGAGCTGGAAGCCGAGGTGCTCGTCCTCGACGACGGGTTCCAGCACCGCCGGTTGCACCGCGACCTGGACGTGGTGCTGATCGACGCGACGCGGCCGCTGACCCGGGACCACCTGTTCCCCCGCGGCACCCTGCGGGAACCGGCGAGCGGACTGCGGCGGGCCGGGGCGATCGTGCTGACCCGCAGCGATCAGGTGGCGGCCGCGGAACTGGAAGCGACCCGCGGCTGGCTGGCGCGGCGGTTCCCGGACACGCCGGTCGCGACGACCGAGCACCGGCCGGCGGAACTGCTCGGCGGCGACGGACCCGAGCCGGTCGAGTCGCTCGCGGGGAAGTCGGTCGCGGCGTTCTGCGGCATCGGGAACCCGACCGCGTTTCGCCGCACCCTGGAAACGTTGGGCGCGAGCCTGGTGAGCTTCCGGTCGTTCCCGGACCACCACGCGTACTCGCGGAGCGACGTCGACGAACTCGGTCGGTGGGCCGAGACGCTGCCGGCCGACGCGCTGGTCGCGACGACGCAGAAGGACTGGGTGAAGTTGCGGGTGCCCGAACTCGCCGGGCGGCCGCTGCGGGCCGTGCGAATCGGCCTCGCGTTTCGAAGTGGGCAGGACGAGTTCGACGCCGCGCTGCGAAGGATCGCGCCGGCCGAGTGAGGAGGACAGGATGTCCGCGGATCTCGTCGACTTGGTGCAGCGCCTGGGCCGCCCGCGAGTGCTCGTCGTCGGCGACGTGATGCTCGACCGGTACGTCTGGGGCAACGCCGAGCGGATCAGCCAGGAAGCGCCGGTCATCCTGCTCCGGGCCGACACCCGCGAGGAGCGGCTCGGCGGCGCGAGCAGCGTCGCCACCATGCTCCAGGCGCTTGGTGCACAGACCAGTCTCGTCGGAGTGGTCGGCCGCGACTCGGACGGCGTCCGCGCCGGGCAAATCCTCTCCGACCTCGGCATCGACGCGAGCGGCGTGGTCGCCGACACCGGCCGCCCGACGACGGTCAAGGAGCGGTACATCGGCCGCGCCCAGGACCGCCACCCGCAGCAGATGATCCGTGTCGATTACGAGAACCGCGCCGCCGTCACCGGCGACGTCGAGGCGCGGCTCATCGCGGTCGCCGAGGCGCAACTCGCGGACACCGACCTCGTCCTCGTCAGCGACTACGACAAGGGCGTCTGCACCCCGCGGGTGCTCGCCCGCGTCATCGCCCTGGCCCACCGCAAGGGCGTCCGCGTCGTCGCCGACCCGACCCGCGGCGGCGACTACTCGAAGTACATCGGCTGCTCCTCGGTCACCCCCAACCGCCTCGAGGCCGGCCTCGCGACCGGCCGCACGATCACCACAACGGCCCAGGCGCTGGCAGCCGCGGCCGAACTCCGCGACCGCCTCGGGCTCGAAGCCGGCATCGTCACGCTCGACAAGGACGGCATGGCCCTGGCGCACCGCGACGGCCGCTCGGTCGTGTTCCCGACGCGGCCGCGCCAGGTGTACGACATCACCGGGGCCGGCGACATGGTCATGGCCTCGCTCGGCCTCGCGCTCGCCAGCGGGGCCGACTACGACGCCGCGATCCGCCTCGCCAACGTCGCCGGCGGCCTCGAAGTCGAGAAGATCGGCGTCGCCACCGTCTCGCGGGACGAGATCCTCGCCGACCTGCTCCACGCGCCGTTCCGCACGGCCGACCAGCGCATCCCGGGCGCGGCCAAGGTCGCCGGGCTGCCGCAACTGCTCACCGACCTGGAGCGCCGCCGCGCCGCCGGGCAGCGGGTCGCGTTCACCAACGGGTGCTTCGACGTGCTGCACGCCGGACACGTCCAGTACCTCGCCGAGGCGCGGCGGCAGGCCGACTGCCTGGTCGTCGGGCTGAACAGCGATTCGAGCGTCCGGCAGCTCAAGGGGCCGACGCGGCCGATGAACCCGGTCGAGGCGCGGGCGCTCGTGCTCGCCGGCCTCCAGGACGTGGACTTCGTCACCATCTTCACCGAGCAGACCCCGCTGGCGCTCATCCGGGCCGTGCGGCCCGACGTGCTGGTGAAGGGGGCCGACTACCGCAAGGCCGACGTGGTCGGTGCGGACGTGGTCGAGGGGTACGGCGGCCGGGTCCACCTCGCCGACCTCCGCGACGGGTTCTCGACGACCAGCCTCATCGAGCGGATGCGGGCGGCCTGACCACGGGGGCGACTTGCGAAGGATCGCGCTGTTCCTGCCGAACTGGGTCGGCGACGTGGTCATGGCCACGCCGGCCGTGCGGGCCGTCCACGAGGCGTACCCGGCGGCCGACCTCGTCGCCGTGTGCAAGCCGTACGTCGCCGACGTACTCGCCGGCTCGCCGTGGCTCCGCGACGTGGTGCTGTGCGACAAGCGCGGCCCGAAGCCGCAGCGGACGCTCGGCGTCGCGCGCGCCCTCCGCGAGAACCCGCCCGATGCCGCAATCCTCTTCTCGAACTCGTTCCGCACCGCACTCGTCGCCCGCCTCGGCCGCTGCAAGCGAGTCGTCGGCTTCGCCCGCTACGGCCGCAGCCTCCTGCTCACCGACCGGTTGTACTACGCGAAGGACGCTCGCGGGCGCTTCCTCCCCACGCCGGTCATCAACGACTACAACCGCCTGGCGCTCGCGCTCGGGGCGCGCGACCCGGGCCACCGCATGGAACTGTTCACGACGCCCGCCGACGAGGCGGCCGCGGACGCGGTGTGGGACCGGTTCGACCTGAAGCGGTACCCGCGGGTCGTGGTCCTGAACCCCGGGGCGGCGTTCGGCGCGGCGAAGCACTGGCCCACGGCGCACTTCGCGCACCTCGCCCGGCTCGTGACCACGCGACTCGGGTGCGGGGTGCTTGTGCTGTGCGGCCCCGCCGAACGCGACCTGGCCCGGCAGGTCGCGGCCGAGAGCGGCACCCCGCACGCCTTCTCGCTCGCTGACAACCCGCTGTCACTGGGACTCACGAAGGCGATCGTGCGGCGGTCGAACCTGCTGGTGACGACGGACAGCGGCCCGCGGCACTTCGCGGCCGCGTTCGACCGGCCGGTCGTGACGCTGTTCGGCCCGACCCACATCGAGTGGACCGAGACGTACTACCCGAAGGCGCTGCACCTGCAAAAGAAGTTCCCGTGCGGCCCGTGCCAGCAGCGGGTGTGCCCCATCGACCACCGGTGCATGCGCGACCTCACGCCGGCCGACGTGTTTCCCGCGGTCGAGGCGCTCCTCACCCGGTTCCCGCTGCGGGCCGAAAGCGGGGTGCCCGATGCCGCGTAGCGTGCCGCGAACGGCGACGGTCTTCCGGCCCGCGGCGCACCAAAGCGGCGGGTGGGCCGAGGTGAACCCGGCGTTCGCCGAGCGGTTCCGCGCGCTGGGCATCGACTCCGCGGCGGGGTTCCTCGAACTCCCGGGCGAGGTCGTCAGCGGCCACCCGGACCGGCACGTCGTGCGGGTCGAACTCCCCGAGTTCGCAACCGCGTTCTACCTGAAGCGGCAGCACGCCGTGACGTGGCGCGAGCGGCTCCGCACCTGGGCCGCGGGGTTCGGGCGGGTCTCGCGGTGCGAGCGGGAAGCCGCCGTTCTCAAAGAATTGCAGGTGTCGGGCCTGCCCGGCCCGCAGTGGGTCGCGGTCGGGGGCGACGGCCGCGGCCGCGCGTTCCTGCTCGTGGAAGAGGTCGCCGGGGCCACCGACCTGCGGGCGGCACTCGGTGACAGCGTGCTGTCACCCGCCGGGCGGCGCGCCCTGGCCGCGCGCGTCGGGTGGGTGATCGGCCGGTTGCACGCCGCGGGCTGGAGCACGCCCGACCTCACCGCGAAGCACCTGTTCGTCGCTCCCGGCGGCGGCCTCACGCTCATCGACTGGCAGTCGGCCCGCCGCCTCCCGAGTCTGCCGCGGGCCGAGCGGCTCGCGGCGCTGGCCGCGCTGCACGCCTCGGTCGCTGACGACCTCGCGTCGACCCGCGACCGGCTCCGCGTGCTGCGGGCCGCACTCAACGCTCGCTGCGTCGCCCCAGTCGCGAGACAGATCGAGCGGCTCGCCGCGAAGGCCCGCACGCGGCGCTCGATCCGCGACCAGCGACAACCCGTTGTCACCGCGGCGGCGCAGCGGCTCGTCTGGGTCGCCGGCGAGGCCGTGTGTGCGGTCCCGGACGTGGCCGCGGTCTGGCAACGGCCGGCGGTCGCTGCCCCGTTCTACGGCTGCGAGCCCGCGACGCTCCGCACCGAACTCCGCGACGGCCGCGAGGGCGTGCTGATCCGCGGCCGGTCTGTCGCGCCGCTCGGGCGCTTCGTGGCAGCACTCCGCGGGCGGCCGTGGCGGTCGCCGGGGGTCACGCTCGGCCGCGTGCTGTTCCACCTCGAACGCTACGGCGTCCCGGCCCCGCGGCTGTTCGCCTTCGGCCAGCGGCTCACCGGCCGCGCGACCGCCGAGTGGTTCGCGCTCCACGAACTCCCTGGCGATGCGGTCCCCGGCTCGGTCGAACCGCACACCGCGGAGCAACTCGGGCGCGCGCTGCGTCGACTCCACGACGCCGGGTGCCGCCCGGTGGGCGAGCCGCTCGCGGCGTTCGGCGTCACGGCTCGTGGCGCGGCCGTGCGCGACGTGACCCGCGTTCGCCTGGTCCGCAAGGTGTCGCGACAGGCCCGGGGCCACGACCTCGCTGCGCTGGCCGCGGCCGTCCCGGAGTGGTCGCGGGCGGCCGTCGAAGCGGGCTATCTCGCCGGGCCGCGGGAGCGTATCGTGGCCCGATCGCCGGTTCGCTCACTCCCCGTTGTCGCAGGCTCATGAACGTGAACTCTCCACCGTCGGGCGTTCGCAATCCGTCGCGGCTCGTGCCCGCGGTCGGCGACCCCGTCTCGTGCCTGTGGCACCGCCTGTTCCGCGGCACGCGGTTGCTCCGCCGCGCCCCGGACTGGGAGCGGTTCGCCGGCGAGGGCTGGGAGTCCCGCATCATGGACGAGCCGGTCACCGACCGGTTGCACCGCAAGCAGGGCCGCTCGATCGGCCGCCGCGTGTTCGAAGACGGTGCCGACCGCCTGAGCGTGTACCTGAAGCGGCACTACAAGCTGCCGTGGGTCCACGGCGTCATGGCGACGCTGTTCCCGAACGGCGCGTGGTCGCCGGGGCTCCAGGAGTGGCACCACCTCACGTGGGCGGCGCAGCAGGGGTTCCCGGTGCCGCGGCCGGTTGCGGCCGGGCAGATGGTCGGCCCGGGGTTCCGTCTCCAGGGGTTCCTCGCGGTCGAGGAGCTGCACGGGATGCTCCCGCTGCACGAGGCCGTGCCGCTCGCCGCCGCCCAACTCGACGCCGAGGCGTTCCTCCGGTGGAAGCGCGGCCTGACCCGCGAACTCGCCCGGCTGTCGCGCGAACTGCACCGCCGCAAGGTGTTCCACAAGGACCTCTACTTCTGCCACTTCTACATCGCCGAGTCGCACACCCGCACCGTGCCAGCCGAGTGGGTGAACCGCGTGGTGATGATCGACCTGCACCGCCTCGCGAAGCACTCCGTCACCGCACCGTGGTGGCAGGTGAAGGACCTCGCGCAACTGCTCTATTCGTCGGACGTGCAGGGCGTGACGGCCCGCGACCGGGTGCGGTTCTGGAAGCTGTACCGGAGCGCGTGGCCGGGTCAGCCGCCGGGCGGGTGGCTCCTCCCGTTCGTCCGCTGGAAGTGGAGCCTGTACGACCGGCACCACCGAAGGCACGCGGGCGCGAAGTGATCGGCACACCGTGTTCCAATCTGACGCGGTTGGCGGGCCGCCACGGAGGGCGGCCCCTACCAGACAGTTCGCGTTTGGTTTGTAGGGGCCGCCCTCCGTGGCGGCCCGCGTGAGGCCAACGACTGCGACCTCGCAGCCTGCTACTCTCGGGTGACATCATGGACGTTGCACTGTGCTACGAGAGCGTGCTGCCGGCCCGGGGCGGGGCCGAGACGTACATCGGCGACCTCTCCCGGCGGCTGTCCCGTGACGGCCACGCCGTTCACCTCTACGCCTGCCGGTGGGACGCCGCGGCGCTGCCGGCCGCGACGCACTTCCACCGCCTCGACGTGCCGACCGGCCCGCGGTTCCTGCGCCCGTGGCGGTTCGGGGCGGCGTGCGAGGCGGCCGTGGGGCCGCGGCACGACGTCAGCATCGGGTTCGACAAGACGTGGGGCCAGGACGTGCTGTACCCGCAGGGCGGGCTGCACGCGGCGAGCGCCGCGCACAACCTGCTGAAGTTCTCGGGGCCGGTGGAGCGCGCCCTCGCGAAGCTCGGCAAGTGCCTCGACCCGGCCGCGTGGTCGTTCGCGCGGCTGGAGAAGAAGCAGTACCTCGGGCCGAAGAAGCCGCTCATCGTGGTGAACAGCCACATGGTGCGGCGGCACTTCGAGGAGTTCTACGGCGTGCCGCCCGAGGAGGTGCGGGTGGTGCGCAGCGCCATCGACCCGCTGCGGTTCGCGGCCGAGGACCGGCTCAAGCAGCGGTCCGAGGAGCGGGACCGGTGGGGCGTCGCGCCGGGCGAAACCGTCGGCCTGTTCGTCGCCATGAACTACCGGCTCAAGGGGCTCGCCCCGCTCCTCAACGCCTACGCGCTCACGCCGAACACGATGCCCAACCGCCTCGTCGTCGTGGGGCACCCGAAGTTCGCCCGGTACGAGCGGCAGGCGCGGCGGCTCGGCATCGCGGACCGCGTCGTCTTCCTCGGGCACCGGTCCGACCCGAAGAGTTGCTACTTCGCGGCCGACTACCTCGTCCACCCGACCTTCTACGACCCGTGCTCGCTCGTCGCGCTGGAGGCGCTCGCGTGCGGGCTGCCGGTCGTCACGACGCGGTACAACGGCGCGTCCGAACTGCTCTCCCCGCCGACCGACGGCGTGGTGGTGATCGACCCGCACGACGCCCCCGAACTCGCCGCCGCGATGGCCAAGATGTTCGACCGCGGCTACCTCCGCGAGGCCAGCGCCGCGGCCCGCGCCACCGGCTCGCGGTGGACCTTCGAGCACCACTACCAGGCGCTCCTGTCGGTGTTCTCCGAGGTGCGGCTCAGCAAGCGGGCCGCGTGACCGGCCGGGCGTGACGGTTGCGGAGGACCGGGGGAGGGGTCACCGCAACCGGCGCGAAGGCTTCGCAAAGGCCCTGAACTCTTCGCGAACGGTGCCGACTCTTCGCAACTCGACATTTTCTCCCACTCAAGCGACGGCCCGGTCCTCGCAACGAGACGTTTGCTCCACGCACACGTTGCGAGCACTGGCCCACAGCAGCGACGACCCGGCTGCCCTGAGCCCGTCTCGCTCCGGCCGTGTCCGACCGCGCGTCGCCACTACAATGCCGGGATGCCACCGCTCGCCGTCGCCCTTTTGCTCGTCCTCGCCGCGTACCTCATCGGTGCGGTCCCGTTCGGCTACCTCGTGGGCCGGGTGCGTGGGGTGAACCTGTTCACCGCCGGCAGCGGGAACATCGGGGCCACGAACGCCGCCCGCGTCCTCGGCGCGCGGTACGGCGTGCTCGTCTTCCTCCTCGACTTCCTCAAGGGCGCGCTGCCCGTCGCCCTCATCGTGCCGCTCGCGAAGTTCCTGCACCCCGACGCCGCCACGGCCCTTGGCGAGCCGGACGTTCTGCGGGTCGCCGCGGCGGGCGTCGCGTTCCTCGGGCACCTGTTTCCGGTCTACCTCGGGTTCCGCGGCGGGAAGGGCGTGGCGACGGGGGCCGGTGCGGTGTTCGTGCTGGTGCCCGGCCCGGCGGCGCTGGCGGTCCTCGCGTGGGTCGTCGTGCTGCTCGCGTCGCGGACGGTGTCGCTGGCGTCGCTCGCCGCCGTTGCGGCGCTGGTCGCGGCGCGGCTCCTCGGCACGCCCGCCCCGTTCGGCCAACAGGCATTACCGATCACATTGTTCACGATCATCGGTTCGGCACTGGTCGTGGTGAAGCACCATTCCAACGTGAGGCGCTTACTGATGGGTACGGAAAGTCGCGCGTTCCTGGACGGTCCGCGGCGCCGGGGCTGGGTCCGCGGGCTGCACGTCGTCGCGCTGGGAATGTGGTTCGGCGGCGCGGCGTTCTTCAACTTCGCGGCGGCCCCGGCGATCTTCGACTCGTTCGCCCGGGTAGTGAGCGACGGCCCGTCGGACCGCACCGCGAACGTGACGATCATCCGGCAGGACGCCCCGGAGGACGAGAAGAAGGCGCTCGCGAGCGCGCTGGCGGGCTCGGCGGTCGGGCCGGTGTTCCCGCGGTACTTCGGGATGCAGGCGGTGTGCGGGCTGGTCGCGCTCGTGACCGCGATGAGCTGGTACGGGGCCGGGGGCCGCGTCCACCGCCGCCGCGTCCACCTCCTCGTTGCGGCGTGCGCCACGGTCGCGGTTGCCTGGCCGCTGTCGAACTACGTGAGCGAGATCCGGCTGCTCCGCTTCTCGACCGACCCGGTGGTCGCGCTCGGGGCGAAGGAGGCGTTCGGCCCGTGGCACCTCGCCAGCCTGCTGCTCAGCTTCGTGACCGTGTGCCTCGCCGGGGCCGCCCTCGCGCTCGCCGGTAGCCTGCCGCACGACGACAACCCCGTGGCGTAGGGGCGTCGCCGGGCACCGGCGCTCGCGGTGAAAGCCGGCAGAAGGGGCTGGCCTGCCCCGCTACGGTCCCCAAGCCCGCGCCGCGGACGGTCCCTCCGTTGTGACCCGCATCGGCGAAGCATTTCAACACCGTGAGAGCGGTGGCGGAGTGGGTCCGTGTGGTTGGTGGGGTGGTGTCGCGTGCCCCCTCACCCGCGACTCGCAGAGCCTCGTCGCGACCTCTCCCCCCGGACGGGGGGCGAGGTGGGGGCTGCGGGTCCGCACCCGTGCCTTCCCGCAGCGCTCGTGGGAGGCCCGGCGAGCCCCACCTCGCCCCCGGTCTCGGGGGAGAGGTCGCCGCGAGTCTTCGAGCGGCGGGTGAGGGGCGGCCACCCGAACCACACCCCAGACTCGCAGTCAATTCCGCCACCACTTCTTGGGATTACACTGTTGGTTCTGGTGGGGCAAACATTCCTGTCTGCCCCACCAGAACCAAGCAGATCCGAGCCCAACTGCGCAACTCCTATCGGTAACCGCACGCCACAGGGGCTTTCTCACGATTTCCTCACACAAATAGCTTGGCTTCTTGTGCGGCTGCCCTTGAGAATAACTCGGTCGAACTACCGAGGACTCTCCCATGCTCGCTACCGCGCGACTGCTCACGCGCCTCGCCCTTGCGCTCCTCCTCCTGGGGGCCGCAACCGCCCCACGGGCGACCGGGGCGGACCCGAAGGCCGACGCCCCGGCCCCGGACGACGCCGACCAGATCCTGCTCGACCTCATCACGACCGGCGACGGGCTCAAGGACAAGGCGTTTGCCCGCGGCGAGTACAAGCACGTCCGCACGGCGTTCGCCCGCCACTTCGAGGCGAAGCACGGCGCGGACCTCAAGGCCCGCCTCGGGGACGACGCCGCCCCGCTGTTCGAGTTCCTCGCCGCCAACGCCGAGGTCCGCGAGACGCTGTTCACCGCGATCACCCCGGGCGAGGACGACCCGGCCGCGGCGCTGGGGGTGTTCCGCGACCTGTGGAGGGCCGACGCCGACGCGGTCAAGAAGAACGATGAACTGGCCGTGGCCGTCGCCGTGGTGTGGGACAGCCCGCGCGGCCCGTACGACTACCGCCAGCACCAGACCCGGGTCCGGGCCACGCTCCCCGACGGCGTGGCGAAGGTGGGGGCGCTCGAGAACTTCCGGTACGCCCTCGACCGGCAGGCCAAGTTGAAGGGGCCGCAGCAGCAGCTCCCGTGGGAGTTCCTGGTCCACACCGTCAACCACCGCACGCCGGTCGACGAGCGGGACTGGGCCGCGGCCAACTACCTGAAGCGGCGGGCCAACATCGGCACGTGCTACAAGGACGTCGAGTACGACATGGTGATGCTCCGGACCGAGTCCAAGACGTGCAAGCTGAACGACAAGCCGTACACGCTGGCGAGCCTCAAGCAGTTCGGCGGGGTGTGCGCCATGCAGGCCGACTTCGCCGCCCGGGTCGCCAAGTCGATCGGGGTGCCGGCCGAGTACGTCACCGGCGAGGCGAACTCCGGCGGCCTGCACGCCTGGGTCATGTGGGCCGAGGTCAAGGCGGTGAACAAGGACGCGGTCACGTTCACCCTGGAGTCGTTCGGCCGGTACAACCTGGACCACTACTACGTCGGCACCCTCACCGACCCGCAGTCCGGCAAGGGCACGACCGACCGCGACCTGGAGCGGCGGCTCACGGCCGTGGGCAACGCGCCGCACGCCAGCCGGCAGGCCGACCTGCTCATGCGGGCGTTCCCGCTCGTCCGCGACAAGAAGCAGCTTTCGGCGAAGGACCAGGCGGCGTACCTGAACCGGGTGCTCGCGCTGTACCCGATGTGCGGGGCGGCGTGGCAGGAGTTCGCGGCGCTGTCCAAGGCCGGCACGCTGACCGGCCCCGCGGAGGCGACCCAGCTCGTGACCCGGGCGGCCAACACGTTCACGAAGTTCCCGGACTTCTCGTGGGCGCTGGCCGACGACCTGCTGACCCCGCAGAAGGACAAGTCGGCCCGGTCCGGGGTGTTCGTGAAGCTGGTCGCGTCGTACGAGGCGCTCGGCCGGCCGGACCTGGCGTGCCAGTGCCGGCTCAAGCTCGTCGAGTACCTCACCGACGCGAAGGACCAGAAGGCGGCGTTCGACGGGCTGGCGTTCACCGTCCGCAAGTTCCCGGACGAGGGCCGGTACATCCCGAAGATGGTGGCCCGCATGCAGGAGGTGTCGAAGGACATCAAGGGCGGCGACGCCCTGATGGCGAAGTTCTACCTCGAACTGCTGCCCAAGGTGCCGCCGCGGCGGGGCAACGAGGTCAGCGAGTACTGCGTGCGGCTGCACGAGCAGGCCGTCGCGTACCTGAAGGACGCGAACCGCCCGAAGGACCTGGCGGTCGTCGAGCAGAGCCTGGCCCGGGTGAAGAGCGGGAAGGCCCAGTAACCCGACCCGTGGCGGACCGGTCCCGCCTGGTAGATGGTGGACCCGACCCGTGCCCACGACCGACGACGAACGGGCGCTGCTCGCGGCGATCGTGGCCGACCCGGCCGACGACACGGTGCGGCTCGCCTACGCCGACTGCATCGAGGAGCGCGGCAACGCACCCCGCGCCGCGTTTATCCGCACCCAGATCGAGGCCGAACACCACCACATCGACTCGCCCCGCCGCGCGGCTCTCGCCCAACGCGCCCGCGAGCTATTTTCCGCGCAGTGGATCGAGTGGTGGACCGAGGTGTGCGAGGCGCTCGGTTTCGTCGTTCCTGTGCCACGCCCGACGACACGGTTCGGCCGACTGGCCGATGCCGCTGGCTTCAGGACAAGGCCGGGGTCACCGTACACCGCGATTGCTGGCGCTTCGGATCTGTTCATCTACCAGTCGATCTATCGCCCAGGACACACTCAGGGGTTCCACCGCGCGACGTGGCGTCGGGGGTTCCCCGAGGATGTGAACTTCACCGCCCACCATTATCGACCGGGCCGTGCGGGTCCGCTCCTGACGCGGTGGACGACGGCCGCCCCTCTCACGGCAATCCAGGGTGTTCAGCCGCTCAAGGATGACCACTGGTCCGACGGTCCCCACTTGTGCGGGGTCCGTTCACTGGTGCTGCAAGACCCGGACGCGGCGTGCGTTCGTGCGGTGTTCCAGTCGCAGCGCCTGCACCGACTCAGCGAACTGGAGATTCGCACCCCGGACTTCGCGCGAGTACTTGAGGCACTGGAGCTTTCCCGGCCCAATCAACTCCGGCGCATGACGTGGGTTGTTGGGGGAGACGATGCCACTCCGGACGTGGCCGATTGCCCCCGGCTGTCGGACCTACGGTCGCTGACTTTGGCAACACTATCGTCAACCGGATCGCTCGCCCTTGCGCTGTCGCCCTACCTCACGGAGTTGGAGGAGTTACGCCTGGATCTGTTTGGACAACCGATACCCGCGGATTGCAGGGCGCTCACGTCGAGTGGTCACCTGCGGAGTCTTCGAACGCTCGCACTGACCACATACTGCGCCGACTACGACCAAGGCCCCGACCCGACGCCGGGTGTCGAGTGCCTTCGAGCTCTTCTCTCGGATGCGAAGTTGCCACACCTGGAAGAGCTGCGCATCAGTCAACTTCACCTTGATCGGGCGGGGATCGACGTCCTCGTGCGGTCACCGCTCATCAAGCAGTTGAAGCACCTGGCGTTCGCGGCACACCTCGCCGACGACCCGGCCGACGATGACCTGCGGCGGCTCCCGGAGATGTTCGACCTGGGCCGCATCGAGACGTTCGCGTTCAGCGCGGACCGTCACCGGCCCGGGCTCGATGAGCTTGTGCGGAAACTGGGGGAGAGGCTTCGCATGCCCGCGGTGCGGTAGCTCAGGCGGCGATGCGGAGGCGGGGCGCCTCGGTGCCGCTCTGCGCGAGGCTGGTCAGCTCGCGGCGGGCCTGCGTCAGCACCATGCTCACCGGGGAGTACGGGTCGAGCTGGTTGAGGATCAGCGACAGGTACTCGGCGGCCCAGCGGGCTTCCGTGGCGTCGATGGCGGGCGATTCGGTTTCGTGCATGAGAACGGTCGGATCGGAAATGAACATGACCCGGGAACCTCCTTGTTCGTGGGACAGCGGGAGGATTATCACCCGCGCCGGAGGGGTGTGCAAGACCAATCGGGGAATTGTGCCGGACGTGCGGGGTGGCGCGATTGGGAGGGCTCGTGAACTGGGCGAACCCTGAGCGCCAGCGAAGGGGTGGACGTCCACCCCCTCGCTGGCGCTCAGGGTTCGCCGGGCCGCTGGT
>NZ_JBHYGG010000223.1:0-113827 GCF_051859125.1 Gemmata sp. | reverse complement strand
CCTCGCCCCCGGTCTCGGGGGAGAGGTCGCCGCGCTTCGCGGCGGGTGAGGGGGTTCCACCCGCGACGTTCACCCGACACGTCATCCCATACCGCCACGCTTCGGAGCTATGCACCGCACCCAAACGAGCGACCCGCGTTCATGCCAACGATTCTCGACAAGATCATGGAGACGAAGCGGCGCGAGGTCGCGACTGCGCGCGCGGCCGCACCCGACGCCGAACTCGAACGCCGCGTCGCGGCGCTGCCGCCGACCCGCGACTTCACAGCCGCACTTCGCCGGGACGGGCAGATCACGGTCATCGCCGAGGTGAAGAAGGCGTCGCCGTCGGCCGGGGTGATCCGCGCCGGCTTCGACCCGGTCGTCATCGCGAAGACCTACGAGGCGCACGGTGCGGCCGCGATCAGCGTGCTCACCGACGCGGACTACTTCCAGGGCAGCCTCGCGTACCTCACCGCCGTTCGCGCGGCGGTCGGGTGCCCGGTGCTGCGGAAGGACTTCGTCATCGACCGCTACCAACTCCTCGAAGCGCGTGTTGCGGGGGCCGACGCCGTCCTGCTCATTGCCGAGTGCCTCCCAAGCGACGAACTCGCCACGCTCCAGCGGCAGGCGGCGGCGCTCGGGCTGCACACGCTCATCGAACTGCACGACGCCGACCAGTTGCCGCGGGTGCTCGCCGCCGGCGGGCCGGTCGTCGGCATCAACAACCGCGACCTCCGCTCGTTCACGACGCGGGTGGAGCACACGCTCGACCTGCTGCCGAAGATCCCCGCCGACCGCACGGTGGTGAGCGAGAGCGGCATCACGTCGCACGCGGACCTCGTGCGGCTCGGCACGGCCGGCGCGCGTGCGGTGCTGGTGGGCGAGTCGCTGATGCGCTCCCCCGACATCGGCGCGGCCCTCGACGCCCTCCGCGGGGAGTGATGTTTGGCGCTTTCGAGCCACGGGGTTCATCCCCATGTTGCTTTCGAGCCACGGGGCTTGCCCCCGTGGTGCTTGGGAGAGCGGAACACCACGGGGGCAAGCCCCGTGGCTCGAAAGATTGATGCGCCACGACCGGAGCCGACGCCGTGACCGAACACGAGTGGCTGACTTGCACCGACCCGGCGCCGATGCTGGAGTTCCTGCGGGCGAAGGCGAGCAACCGCAAGCTGCGGCTGTTCGGCGTGGCATGCTGTCGGCGTGTTTGGGAGAGCATGTCGGAGGAAGGCAGTCGGTCGATGGTCCTTGTTGCCGAGCGATTCGCTGACGGATTGGCAACTGCGGACGAGTTGCAAGTGGCATCGGTCCAGGCGAAAGCAGCAGACGACAACATTTACCTCAAAGGCGGCAATCAGTACACGTCGACCGCTGTTTGTGGGCTCGGAATCAACCTCGATCTCGGTTCTGTAATGCCGAATGTCTTTTCGTCGATCACCCTGATTGGTGATGAAGAACTACTCGCTGTTTGCGAGGACGAGGCGAAGTTTGGGGCACTGATGGCGAGGCGAGAAGCCGACGAGTGGCGGACTCAATCGTTGTTGCTCCGCGACATCTTCGGCAACCCGTTCCGCTCGGTCGCGATCGATCCGGCGTGGCGCACGTCAACGGTTGTCGCGCTCGCGGAGGGGATCTACGCCGAGCGCGCGTTCGACCGCATGCCGATCCTCGCCGATGCGCTGCAAGACGCCGGGTGCGACAGCGACGACGTGCTGAACCACTGCCGCAGTAACGGCCCGCACTGCCGCGGGTGCTGGGTCGTCGATCTGATTCTGGGCAAGGAGTAGCGGGATGCCGGCTCCCAAACGACCCCGGAAGAAGCCCTTCGACGTGACGGTCGCGCTGCCGCTGCTCCGCACGGCCACCGCACCGTACCCCAGGGCGGCGCTGTTCGAGCTGTTCGACGAGGGGCACGCGTCCGTCTTCGAGATCCTCGTCGCGTGCATCATCAGCATTCGCACCCGCGACGAGGTCACGCTGCCGGTCGCCCGCGCGCTGTTCGCCGCGGCGCGTACGCCCGCCGGGGTCGCGGCACTGTCCGAGAAGCAGATCGACCACCTCATCGGGCAGAGCACGTTCCACGAGCCGAAGGCGAAGACGATCCGCGACATCGCCCGCCGCACGGTGGAGGAGCACGGCGGCACCCTGCCCTGTGACCCCGACGTGCTGCTCGACTTCCACGGCGTCGGCCCGAAGTGCGCGAACCTCGCCCTCGGCATCGCGTGCAACCTGCCGCTCATCGGCGTCGACGTCCACGTCCACCGCGTCACGAACCGCTGGGGGCTGGTGGCCGCGAAGACGCCCGAGAAGACGATGGCGGCGCTCCAGGGGGCGTTGCCGCAGGCGAACTGGGTCGAGATCAACGCGCTCCTCGTGCCGTTCGGGAAGCACGTCTGCACCGGCACCGCGCCGAAGTGCTCGACGTGCCCGCTCCTCGCCATGTGCCAGCAGGTCGGCGTCACCAGTCACCGGTGAAGTTGCGGGGGTCCGTTTGCACCCCGGCGCGCGGCGGGTACACTGTACCGCGACTCGTACACGTCATTCCCGGAGCGTCCCGTGCCCATCAACCGCCTGACCTGTCCCGAGTGCGGGGCGGGTCTGAAGTCCGCCGCCGGCTTCAAGCCCGGTTCGACCGTCATCTGCCCGAAGTGCGAGTGCGGCTTCGAGGCCGAGGAACCCGAAGAGGACGACGACGAGGACGAGCGGCCCAAGAAGAAGCCCGCGTCCGGCCCGCAGAAGAAGTCGGCCGCCGCGGCCCGCGACGACGACGACGCGGACGACGAGGACGAAGACGAGCGGCCCAAGAAGAAGAAAAAGAAGAAGAAGGCCGACAAGGAGTGGTCGTACCGGAACTCGTGGATCCGCTACGCGATCCTGGCGATCCTCGTCACGATCATGTGCGTGATGGGGTACATGTTGTACCTCAAGAACGAGCGCGAGAAGCGAGCCGACGCTGGGAGTGTACCGGCGGTGTCTCGCGTCTAGGCGAGCGAGGGGCGTGAGCCCCCCGAGTGATGTGCGAAGGCGAAGAACTCGGGGGGCTCACGCCCCCCGCTCGCCGACACTGGGCGTCAGTCCTGCGGGTAGAGGGCGGTGCTGAGGTAGCGCTCGCCGAGGTCCGGGAGCACGACCACGATCACCTTGCCGGCGTTCTCGGGCCTCCTCGCGACCTTCACGGCCGCCGCCGCCGCCGCGCCGCACGAGATGCCGCACAGCATCCCCTCCTCCTTCGCCAGCCGCCGGCCCATCTCGAACGACTCGTCGTCGGTCACCGTCACCACCTCGTCGATCACGGCGGTGTTCAGCACGTCCGGGATGAACCCCGCCCCGATCCCCTGGATCTTGTGCGGGCCGGGCTTCACTTGGTCCTTCGGCACCCCCTGGGTGAGGTGCTGCGTCAGCACCGGGCTCGCCGCCGGCTCGACCGCGATGCACTTCACCCCCGGCTTGCGCGCCTTGAGCACCTCGCCGCACCCGGTGATGGTGCCGCCCGTGCCGACGCCCGACACCAGGATGTCGATGTTCCCGCCGGTCGCCCGCCAGATCTCCTCGGCGGTCGTCTTGCGGTGGACCTCGGGGTTGGCCGGGTTCTTGAACTGCTGCGGCATGTACGCCTTGGGCTCGCCGCCGAGCTGGGTGACGATCTTCGTCGCCTCGGCGACCGCCCCCTTCATGCCGAACTCCCGCGGGGTCAGCACGAGGGTCGCGCCGAACGCCTTGAGGAGCCGCTGCCGCTCCAGCGACATGCTGTCGGGCATCGTGACGGTGAGCTTGTACCCGCGGGCCGCACAGGTGAACGCGAGGCCGATGCCGGTGTTGCCGCTGGTCGGCTCGACGATCATCGTGTCGCGGGTGATCTTCCCGGCCTTCTCGGCCGCGTCGATCATCGCCACGCCGATCCGGTCCTTCACCGACCACAGCGGGTTGAAGTTCTCCAGCTTGGCGATGACCGTCGCCTTGCAGTCGGGCCCGACGATGCGGTGGAGGCGGATCAGCGGGGTGTGGCCGATGCACTGCGTGATGTCGTCGTACACGTGCCCGCGGAAGGTCGTCTCGGTCGCCATGTCGGTCGCTCCGTCAGTATCTTGGGAAAGTTACTGGCACTGTACCGCCCGCGGCCGGACCGGGCAAGGCGGGCCGGGAAACGACCGCGGGGGGCCGGAGCCCCCCGCGGTGTGCGATCGGTCAACCGCCGTCACTTCTTCTCGAACGGGTTCTCGGGCCCGGTGGTGGCGGTCGCCCGCCGCTGCTGCACGACCGAGATCCACTTGTCCCAGTCGCCGACGATCTTGCGGCGGCCCTCGTCGGCCTCGTCGGTCAGGCTGTTCTTGACGAACAGCTTGCCGTCCGGGCGGACGATGAGCATCTCGGCCGCCGCGTCCTCGGTGACCGTCTTGCCCGTGACCGCCGACTTCGTCACGACCTTGCCGCCCTCGAAGTCCACGAGGACCGACTTGGTGGTGAAGTCCACGAGCCAGCCCCGCGGCAGGGCCACGTCCTTCTTGCCGACGATGGACCGGTCGGCCACCTCGCGGAGGACGTACATATTGTCCTTGCTGGACCAGAGCGGGAGCTTGATGTACTGCTTGCGGCCCACGTACTCGCCGCGGCCGACCGGCATGTCGGCGACGACCCACGCGCCGACCGGCTCGCGGTTCCCGCCCGCGTCGGTGCGGACCTGTTCGAGCCAGCTCGCCATCTCGACGACCACCTGGTTGTCCTTGGCCTGGAGCTGCTTCTGGAGCTCCTTTTCCTTGCCGTACTCCTCGTCGACCTTCTTGCGGAACGCGGCCGGGTCGATGGCGTAGAGGAACGACTCGCTCGGCACGGTGATCGCGTCGGCGATCTGCGCCCACGGGCTGAACACCTCCTTGACCTTGGCGTAGGCCGGGATCGCGACCTCCTTGACCATCTCGAAGTTCGGGTTCATCATCCGCAGCCGGACCCGGTACTCGTACGTGTACCCGGGCTTCACGTCCACGTCGATGAACCGCAGGAGCAGTTGCTCGATCTGGACCGGCGGGGCCGCCTCCTGGTTCGACGCCTCGCCCGGCTTCGGGTAGCCGCCGGGGCCGGTGCCGGGGGTGAACAGCCCCTTCGGGGCCGCCGCCTTGACCGGGGTGATCACCGGCCCGCCCACCAGTTCTTGCGAGAAGATGCCCGCGGCCGTCCCCCCGTCCTGCGGCGCGTACAGGCTCTGGCGGGGCGGGCGACTGGTGAGCCGCATCATCAGGTCCGACGGGGACTGCGGCTTGGTGGTCGCGTCCTTCATCTTCTTGATGGTCGCGTTGATCGCGTCGAGCCGCACGTTCGGGTACGCGCCCAGCTCCTCGACCAGCTTCGGCAGGGGCAGCGCCAGCGCCATGTCGTACCGGATGAAGTGCGACAGGTAGCCGTCCTCGAAGTGGTCGGCCAGCTTGCGGGCGTTGATCAACTCGACGTACTTGTCCTCGTAGTTGTAGTCGGACCAGTCCTGGAACAGTTCCGTCTTGCCCCCCGGGAGCACCCGGGAGACGCGGCGCTGGACCTCGTACCCGTCGTACAGCGGCCCCCACCGCTGGGCCACCTCGAAGCTCGGGAGCCGCAGCGCCCGCTTGATCTCGTCCACCTGCTTCTTGTACGGCACCTCGGCGTTGATGATGACCATGCGGAGCGGGATCACGGTCATGGCCGGGAGCTCGCCGGCCTCGACCGCCTTGTCCAGCTCGTCGAGCGGGACGTACTTGAGCGCCTTCTCGATCCGCTGGGCGTTGGCGTTGAACGCCTCGCCGGACTGGCCGTACGGGTTGAAGCCCGCGATCGGGCGGCCGCCCGGCCCCACGCCGGGGCCGGGGCCGAAGCCGCCGCCGGGTTGCGGCTGGGGCTGGGGCTGCGGTTGGGGCTGCACGACGGGGCGCGCCCCGGGCAACTTCCGCCGGAACGCCTCGATCGCTTCCTTCTGCTTCGCCTTGTCCTTCTCGTTGACCGCCTTGGTGGTGATGACGCCGATCCGGGCCTGGCCCTGGTTGTCGAACAGGATGTCGTACCCCTTCATCGGGGCGCGGACGAGGTCCACCTGGTACGCGCCGATCGGGAGCACGAGCGGGTTCTCGCGCTTCGTATCGGGCTTGGCGATCGGGTCGAACTGCGGGCCGGTGGTGGAGAACCACTCGACCGACACCGGCTGCTGCCGGTGCTGCTCGAGGATCCACTTGGGCAGTTCGGCCTCCTTCATGTCGTCGCCGGACACCTCGGTCGCGCGGATCTTCCGCTGGACCTCGTCGGCCCGGCTGTCGAGCTTCTGGGCCAGATCGGTCGGGTTCTTGGCTCCGGACCAGCGGGTCGCGCCCCAGATCAGGAACACGAACAGGAACAGGCCGGCGACGGCCACGGCGAGGACCTCGCCCTTGGCCACCAGCATCTGCGCGATGTCAGCTTTCGACTTTCCCTTGGCCATGGCGCGGCACCTCCAGCGGGGCGTGCGGTGAGTTCGGGTTCGGGTCGGGCCGCCCGGGGCCCGTCATCACAACACGGGGCGGGCGGCGGCGTTGGCGGGTCCCGCGGCGTCAGCGGCCGCGGCGGCGCGTCTTCGGCGTCTTCGGGTCGGGGACGGCCGCGTCCCTGGGGGTCTTGTCGCCGGGGGCCTTCGGGTCCGGGGCGTCGCCGCCCTTCCCGGCGGGGGGCGTGGGCTCGGTGGCCTTCGGCTTCGGCTCGACCCGCGGCTCGACCCGCACCGGCACGTCCTTGGCCTTCGGGTCGGTCCCCTCGCCCGCGGCGTACTTCTCGTACAGCGAGACGACGCCGTACACGTCGAGTTCGATCAGCCCCGAGGTGAGTTGCGACTCGGAAACGGTCGAGAGCCCGCCGCTGCCCGGGAACCCGTACGGGGTCCCCGTGCCGGGGCCGCCGGGGCCGGTCCCGCCCGGCCCGGGGAATTGGCCGGGCCCGGGGAACGGACCGGGGCCGGGCAGCGGGGGCCGCGGGCCGGAGGGGAGGAACTCGCCGCTCAGGTTCCCGCTGCCCGACATGATGACGCCCCCGCTGGGGTCCAGCGGGTTGTTCGGGTTGTTGAGCCCGTTGTTGAGCGCGTCCCGGAACCGGGTCCAGGTCACCTGGGTGATCTGGAACTTGAGCGGGGAGTTGGCGTAGGCCAGGAGCACGTCCTGCATGTACGCCTGGTCCACAACCACGGCGATGCCCACGGGCATCCGGCGGACCTCGCCGGTCACCTCGACGTACCGCTTCTTGTTGGCGTTCACCACCTGGTCGACGGTGCCGCCGCCGAACCGGAGCCCGGCCCCGGTGGCCCCGGGGCCGCCCGGGAAGATCCCGCCGGGCGGCGGGAACGCCGGCCCCTTCGGGGCGCCCGGGGTCGCGGGGCCGGCGGACGCCGCGGCGGCCGCGGCCGCGCGCTGCTCCTCCTCGACGAACGCCTTGAAGTTCGGCACCTTCATCTGCTTGTCGGCGAACCGGCTGTCGGGCAGGCCGAGGGCCAGGTTCTCGATCCGGCGGACCGGGACGGTGCGGGTGTCGAACACCTGCTCGACCTTGACGATCTCGACCACGTCGCCGGTGATGATGTGCTCGTCGGTCGGGACGATGGTCACCACGTTCGCCGGGGTGCCGTCGGGCTTGGTCGCGCCGCGGCCGGGGAGGAACTCGCCCCCGATCTTGAACTCGAACGGGGCCACGTCCCTACCGGGCTGGAGCCACACCTTCACCACCATGGTGTTGTTCAGCCCCATGAGCTGGAGCCGGTCCGTGTGGTTGATGAGGCGGCCGCCGAGCACCCGCTTGTTGTCCTTGTTGGCGACCTCCAGCTCCAGCTCCCAGATCCGGCTGCGGAACTTGCGGCGGAGCGGGTCGCTGGGCTGCTTGCTCACCGGGTCGTCGATGACCTGGTCGCCCTTGACGTACTTGACCCGCTGGAACTCGGCCATCTGCGCGTTCACCTGGCGGATCGCGTCGAGCATGGACCGCTGGACCCACACGTCCTCCATCATGAGCCAGATCTGCTCGGACGTGAGCTGCCGCTCGTCCCAGGCGTTGACGTGCCGGAGCACCGACTGCCACCCGGCCTTGAACTGGGTCGGGGCGATGAGGTCGGCCATGCCGGGGTTCGGCAGGCTGGCCTTCTTGTTGGGCAGGTCCCTGGAGAACTCGGCGAGGTACACCTCGGGCTTCTGGAACTCGGCGTACTGCGAGTCCCCGGACGGGATCGGGTCGCCGAACTTCAGGCCCAGCCGCTCGACCTCCTTGAGCCGGGCCGAGGTCTTGGGCCACACGTACAGGCCCTTCTGCCGCTCCCAGTTCTGCTTCCACAGCTCGTTCTTCTTGTCCTGGACCCTGCTCACCTGCGACTGGATCGCCTCGATGAGCTTGTCCGACTTCGGGTTCAGCTTCGGCTCGATGGACTGCGCACTGGTCTTGTACTCCTTCTCGCGGTTCTCGATGGCCTCGCCGACGCTCGAGCTGATCGTGAACACGGCGATCAGCACGAACAGGGGGACGAGGCCGGCGAGCACCCAGAAGTGGTGCTTCTTGAGCAGTTCCTTGGTGTCCTTCTTTGCCATGACGGTAGCCCGCGGGGTGGTAGTGTGTATGGGGGGAGCCCCGCGAACCCGGTGGGCTCAGCGGGGCGGTTCGTGCGACGGCGTCCGGGCGGGTCACTCGCCGCCGCGGCCGGGCAAGGTGCCGGGCTGGCCGGGGGCGCCGCCCGCGGCCGCGTTCGGGTCCACGGTGCCGCTGCCCGACGGGACCGGCTCGCGCCAGATGAACATGACGACGAACTCGTACCGGCGGCGGGTCGGGGCGCCGTCCTTCTTCTCGCCGACACCCGGGGCGCCGACCGGCGGGGGCGGGGTGAACGGGGCGGGGCCGCCGGGCTGGGCGGCGGCGGCGGTGGCCGTGAGCCGCTCCTTCCAGTCCGGGCCGAGCGGGGCCGCGGCCGCCGGCGCGCCGCCCTCCGGACCGGGGGGCGGGGGCACCGGCGGCCCGCCCGGGAACCCGCCCGCGCCGCCGCGGCCGCCCCGGTCGGCGAACAGCTTGTCGAGGTACGACGCCGAGATGTACTTGAACGTGTTCTGCGGCGCGTCCTCGACCATCCAGATGTTGTAGATGAACGGGTGCGACACCTTGCCCTTCACCGGGTCCTGGACCCCGACGATGAACTGGCCGACCTTGTTGTCGTTGCGGACCGTGACCTCGCCCTTCTCGTTGCGGACCTTGACCTCGCCCTGGGCGGCGAACGTGTCGAACTTCTGGAGGTTCCGCAGGAGCGCCCGCTCGAGGAACGCCGGCCCCTCGTGGTGGTCGGTGTACCCGCGGACCTCGACGACCCACACGCCCTCGGGGGGCTTCTCGTTGGGGCCGAGGACCGGCTTCCACGCGGGCTTGAACTTCCCCTCGCCCCGCTCGGGCGACGGCTCCTTCTCCGCGTCGAGCATCTTCTCGGCGATGAACTTGCCGTACCCGCGGGTCTTCCCGTCGCCGTAGACCGCGTCGTCGGCGGCCGCCAGGAACTCGGCCGGGTTGGTGACCCACCGGGTGTGGATCGCCTCGACGTTGACCATCGCCAGGTTCTTCGGGTGGTCCGAGGCGTCGTCGGCCAGGGCCTGCTCGATCGGCACCCCGCGGGCCATCCGCTGCTTGAACCAGTCCAGCGCCGCGACGCCGACGTTCTCCGACCCCTGCCACTTGAAATCACCGGGGATGTTCCCGCCGTCGGCCTTGTCGCCGGCCCGGGGCATGACGGCCGTCTGGACCTCGATCAGCCGGGGCCAGTTGAGCCGCTCCTCCTGCCCGGCGATGACGGTCTTGCCGCGGGCCTGTTCCTCGAGCGACTTGTTCTTCGAGTCGTTGAACTTGGTCAACTGCGAATCGTGTTGGCCGATGGCCGCCTTGATGTGGTCCTGGGCCGTCTTGATCTTCGCGTCCGAGACCGACTTCAGGTCGGCGGAGAACCCGAGGGCCAGGCCGGTGGTGCCGACCAGGAGCATGGCGGCGGCCGCGACCGCGTACGGCTTCTTCCCGCGGATGATGCGGTCGAACCGGATCTCCGGCGGGAGCAGGTTGGTCGCCAGCCGGGCCTCGCCGAGCCCCTGGAGGGCCAGGCCGTAGGCGATCGGGAACGTCAGCAGGTTCTCCTGGAACAGCGGGTCGGCCAGGACCCCCTCGCCGGCCAGCCGGGCGAACTTCGACGGCTTGCGGACCTCCAGCGACAGCTTGTCGCCGAGGTACTTCTGCAGCCCGGGGAGCTTGAACGCGCTGCCCAGGCCGACCAGGTACGCGACGTGCGCGTCGCGGTGCGTGTTGGTGAAGTACCCCAGCGACCGCTGCACCTCGCCGACGAAGTCGGTGAGGACGGGCTTGATCGCCTTGAGGATGTTCGCCATCTCCGGGCTCTTGGCGGCGTTCCGCTTCAGGTGCTCGGCCTTGGCGAACGTGAGCTTCAGCTCCTTCGTCAGCGCCCGGGTGAAGTTGTTGCCGCCGAGCGGGATCGGCCGCTGCCAGATGATCTTCCCGCCGTCGGTGATGATGAGGTTCGAGGCGTCGGTGCCGATGTCCATGACGACGGCGCACCGCTTCTTGCCCTTGGGCGTGTCGTCGTTGGCGTCCGGCGCGTCCTCGGGGACCGGGATGCTCCCGCCCTTCTTGAGGATCTCGTAGGTCGCGAAGTTGACCAGCGCCAGCGGCGACATCTGGACCATGTGGACCTCGACCTTCGACCCGGCGAAGTACCCGAGGTAGCGGGCGATGACGTCCCGCTTCATGGCGAACAGGCCGATCTCCGTTTCGAGCGCGAACCCGTCGACCGACTCGCCCCCGGCGATCTTCTGGAAGTCCCAGACGACCTCGTCGAGCGGGAACGGGATCTGCTGCTTGGCCTCGAACTTGACGATCTCGGCGATCTTCTTCTCTTCGACCGGCGGGAGCTTGACGAACCGGGCGAGACCGGACTGGCCGGCGATGCCGATGGCGACGTCGTCGAACTTGAGGGTGTTCCGGGACAGGAACTTCTCGAGCGCCTCGCGGATCAGCGCGTCCGGGTCGGCGTCGGGCTGGGACAGGATCTTGGTGTGCTCGACGTAGTCGAACGCCGTGGCGGTGGGCCGGCCGTCGATCAGTTCGAGGCGGATGGCCTTCAGGGCGCACTGACCGATGTCGATGCCCCAAACGCCTTTCTGCGGTACTGCCATATCGGGTGTCTCCGGAGCGGGTGCGTGTGCGGGGTCGCGGACCCGAGCGGGGGCGGGGTCGCCGCCCCGTCCCGGGTGCGGCGGGCCGACTCGGGGCGTCGAACGTTGCCTGGGGCTGCCTCGGTCCCTCGTCTCGTTCTCACGGACGACATGTGCGAACGGCCGACCCGGGCCGGGACTACGGACCCCCGGGAGACGAGTCGGTGACTCAAGTTCGAGCGGCGAACGGTGCCGATGGATTCACGGTATCATCCCGGAACTACGGCTGTCAACGAACACAACACCCGCCGCGGGAGAATGTTGGCGGGCCGCCTCGCGAAACCGCCCCGCCTCCCCCCGCTCCCTTCCCCGCTCCCACACCACCCTCCCGACCCGCACCAGCCGCGAAACGATCATGTCCGTCGCGAATGTGCTTGACCAACCGAACGGCGCAAGTTACTTTCCACACGACTGAACTTTCCCGTGGCCGCTGAACATCCCCAACAGGACGCCGAATGCTTCGCCCGACCTGGACCCGCTGGCTCGGCAAGTTGTTCGCCCCCCCGTCTGATCGCCGCCGCCTCCGCACCGTGCTGGGCGTGACGCCGCTGGAGGACCGCACCGTGCCCGCGGCGATCCCGCTGACCGGCCCGAACGGCGGGGCGTGGGTGAAGGTCGACACCCTCACCGTCGCCACCCGCACCAACCAGAACGTGGCAGCCGGCGTAACCTCGAACGTGGTCCTCGACGCTGGCGTGAACTACCTCGCGGTGGCCTCGGGCACGGCTCGCATCGCGACCGATTCGACCGGGTTCGCGGACGCCGAGTACATCCGGTACAACAAGAGCACCGGTCCGCAGGACGGCTCCAGCCCCGGGTACGCGTGGAACAACCACGGCGTGCGGATTGCGGGCGTGGACGGCGGCGACACCACCGGTAACTTCTGGGGCGAGTACCAGACCGACCACCAGTACGTCCGCGATGTCGTGGGCCAGGGAACGCAAGTCACCGGGTGGTACAGCGACATCCCCGGTTACTACGGCGACAACTCCGGCACCCTGACCGTTGATCTGTACGAAGAAGAGTTTGTAAACCACCCGCCTGTGGTCGTAGTTACGGCCGGTCGGACAGACCGCGAGGATGACGAGATCGGGTTCACGGTGCAAGCCTCCGACCCAGACGGGGATAGTATCACGTTCTCGGCAGCCGGACTGCCCGACGGGGTTCTGATGGATCCGGCGACGGGGATGATTTCCGGGCGGCTGAGCCCCACCTCGGCCGGGTCGTACCACCCGATGGTATCAGTGACGGACTACCGCGGCGCTGAGACGTCCGTGACATTCGATTGGACGGTGACGGACCACAACCACGCTCCGTACATCATCGAGGCGGCCCCGACGACTCCGTTCACCGTGGGGCAGACGCTCACCGGGTTGAATTTCTTCACCGCCACGGACCCGGACGGCGACCCGCTCACGATCACGGTGCCGGATCTCCCGAGCTGGTTAACCTTTGACCCAGACAGTGGGACGGTTTCGGGCACGATTGCCGAGGCGGGCACGGTATCAGTTACCGTCATCGCCGACGACGGGCACGGCGGGGTGGCGTCGGAGACGTTCCCGCTGCTGACCGCGTCGGCCCCGTATGCGTACTTCACGACCGAGGGGCCGCTGGCAACGTTCGTGGACCCCGGCACGCCACTCACCCTCGACGTGGTCTTCGCCAACCCGGGCGGCGACCCGGACCAAGAGTTCGAGGTGGTCGTCCACGCGAGCGGGCGGGGCACGGTGGATCAGCCGATACTATCCCTGCACGACGGCGAAACTGCCACGGTGACGTACACCCCGGCATCGGTCAGCGAGGTCTACAACGACATCCGCGTAACGCTTGCGACGGTGATTCCGGTCACGCAGGTCCAGACGATCACCGCCCAAATCCAGATCACGAACGTGACGGGAAAGTGGGCCAACCCCATCAACGCGGCGAACACCCCGCAGTTCCCCGTTCCCATGGCCGCCCGGATTCCGCTCGGGGGCAACGGATTCAGCACCCACTTCATTACCACCCCCGGCCTTCCCCAGGGCACGGTGGTGTTCGGCCGCAACCAAGCGGACCCGAAGTACGGCGACGTGCGGATTCAACGGGTCGATGCAAACTTCGCGGGTGCGGGCACGGGGACGATTCGCGTCAGCGTGTTCGGATCGTCCCCGACGCTGCCGGGCGTCGACGCGCAGGGGAAGCAGGACTATAAGGCCAGCAACGTGGACGGGCTCTGGCTCATCCCCTCAGTCACAAACCCGGGGCAGTTCCAGATCGACGGGCCAGCGAGCAGCCGATTCGCGGTAGCGACGATCCCAATCGCAGTTCGGGTAGAACGGATCGATCCCAACCCCGGTACATGGGGGGCGGTGCCTGGTGCAATGAACGCTCAGGGCGAACAACTCGGGTCGTGGTCGTTCGGCGTGAAGACCTACCTTGGCATCGTGTACGACGGCGAGGCAGAAGTCTTCAACTCGAACTACACGGGCGAGTGGCTCGCACGGCTGACGACCGAGGGAACGATTCCCGAAGGCGACCTGTTGGAATTGAGGGGCACGACGAATCGGGTTCTATTCCAGCAGCGCACCACCGCCGAGAAGTTACAGGCGAACCTGCCCGGCCCCCAATTGATGGATGACACGAACGGAGGGGCCTCGCCCGCCGAGTGGCTCAATACGCTGGCTGGCCGCAATGGGGCCGCCGCGACCCTCTCTATGTTTGCCGAGAATCATTCCGGCCCAGTGACCCCCCGGTCGGTCGCATACAATACCAGGAGCGTGCAGATGTTTACGTACATCAACACGGCTCTGACGCCGGTAGACTTTTCGACTGGGGCGACGGTAAATGACCCCGGCGCGCCCACAATCCGCAAGATCGAGAACCTCCCGTTCAATAAAAGGTACATTATCAAGAATTCATATTACAATATTTCGGAAGCGAACATTCGACAGCTTCGCCTAGTCGCGGTCGGAGGTGTTCTGCCCGCCAGCGTTCCGGTGGCCTCATTCGTTGTGTTCCGGTCACTGCTGCCCAAGGTGGCGGAGTGGGACAGAGCTTATCCCTCACACATCCTGGACAGCGGAGAGTGGAATCCGGCCGGCACGGTCAATCCATTCAGCGTCGTGAGGTACTACGCACCGTGAGTGTTGAGCGCATTCCCAGGGCGGAGCCTCTGGTTAGCGCGGTGGATCGCGGCGTCGGATTAAATCTAGAGGAGCGTAAAATGCGGCGAGGGCTTCGTTGCACCATCCTGGTGCTCGTGGTTGCCACCCTCGGCATCGTAGTCGGGTTTCGTGGAGGTTCGCCGCTGGTCGACAAAGGGTACAAGAGCGCAAACCTCAGCGACGCTCGCTTTCGGACGCTCGATGATATTCTCATTATGTACGGGCCGCCTGGCGACTACTCGACCCGGAAGCAAACCTATGGCTTTTTCAAGACTTCGGGGGAGTGGCCCCCGCCCGGACACTATCACGAATGGCGAGATGACCACGCCATCATTTGCGCGTATTACAATTCAGACAGCGGCGCCCTAAGTTATTGGGGTGCTGCTCCAGCTCTTCGCGTCAGCGTATGGGACAGAATCGTTCACTGGTTATTCGGGTTTCGATAAGTTGTAGTGTGGCCCAAGAGCAGCGATCGCCGGCCCGGCCACCATGATGCCAGACCCCGTGTTTCGCTCCTCGCAGTTTTCAACTACTCTGTGCGCCCGTCGGTCAAAAGTGCCAGATTACCGACTGAACCCAGCCGTCACTTCTCGATGAGTCTCTCGGCGGCTGTGGTGTCGATGTGGACGGTGCCACCCGCGGCGGTGAGGGCAGTTCCCCTTCGCATACGCGGCTCGCCCCATTAGCACCCCAATTCTCTCGGAATCGCTGTCCGGTTTGGGGTGGTCGTGTGGGATGATGGTGTCTGCTGAGTGAAGCCCGCCCGCACCGCCCGCCGAACCCGCCCGCAATCCCTTCCGAGAGTGCCGGTTATGACGCCCGTGCGTTTCCCGTCCCGCCGCGACGCGCTCCGCCTCGGGGCCGCCGGCGTCCTCGGCTGGTCGCTCCCCCAGTGCCTCGCCCTCGCCGCCGCCGAGAAGTCCGGCTCGAAGGCCGCCGCCAGGTACGTCCTCGTCGTGCTCGAACAGGGCGGGCTGTCGCACATGGACACCTGGGACCCGAAGCCGGACGCGGTCGCCGAGCACCGCAGCCCGCATTCGCCGATCCGCACGCGGGTGCCCGGCATCCACTTCACCGACCTGATGCCCGAGACCGCGAAGGTCGCCGACAAGCTCGCGGTGGTGCGGTCGATGTGCCACACCAAGGCCGGGGCCAGCGGGCACCCGGACGGCACCCAGTACGCCCTCTCCGGGTCGCACCCCGGCAGCGCGCTCCGCATGCCGGACATCGGCTCGGTCGTGTCGCAGGTGCTCGGGACCGCTTGCCCGTACCTCCCGCCGTACATCATGGTGCCCGGGAACCACGAGCAGGCCAGCCAGACGAGCACCGGGTTCCTCTCGGCCGGCACCAAGGTGTACAAGACGGGCGGCGCCAACCTCGCCGACCCGAAGTGGAAGGTCGGCGGGCTGGAGCCGCGGCCCGAGACGAGCGCCGAGCGGCTCGCCGCCCGCGAGCAGCTCCTCGGGGGCATGAACGCACGGTTCGGGCAGGGCAGCACGGCGGCGTTCGGCGGCATGGACCGGTTCTACGAGCAGGCGTTCGACACGCTCACCAGCCCGAAGGTGGCGAAGGCGTTCGACTACCAGGGCGAGCCGCTGTCGGTCCGCGAGCGGTACGGCGTCGGGCACCGCGGCGCGTGCTACCTCGTGGGCCGCAAGCTGATCGAGGCCGGGGTCCGGTTCGTGACCGTCGACGCCCGGTGGCCGCTCACCCCCGAGGTGCCCGGCGGGTTCAACCTGAACTGGGACCACCACGACGAGATCTACGCGAAGGGGTCGTGCGGCACGGTCCGCGACAAGGCCGGCGGCGAGGGGCGGTACGGGATCGGGCACTGGGTGATGATGGGCTCGACGGACCGGGCGTTCGCGGCGCTCATCGCCGACATGGACCAGCGCGGCCTGCTGGCCGAGACGCTCGTGTGCTTCGTCACCGAGTTCGGCCGCACCCCGAAGCTGAACAAGTTCCACGGCCGCGACCACTGGACGAACGCCTACTCGATCGCGTTCGCGGGGGCCGGGGTCCGCGGCGGGCAGGTGATCGGCGCGACGGACCGGGACGGCGGGCACGTCGCGAGCGACCCGTTCACCCCCGAGGCGTACGCCGCGACCATCTACGAGAAGCTCGGCATCGACCGGGCGAAGCCGCTGTACACCTCGAACAACCGCCCCGTGTTCCTCGGCCACGACGCCGACCCGATCCCGCAACTGCTGTGACGGCACGAACAACGCACATCGTGGTTCTCTTTGTCGCGAATTTGCTTGACGAACCGAACGGCCAGCGTTACAGTTTCTTCGGGTGCCTGCCCCGCACCCAATCCTCTCTCCTCTTCGGGGTTCTCCAACTCCGATCCGCCACACCTCTCATCCGCGAACACTTTGGTTGTTCGCATCTCGCTCGCCCGTTTCAGGGGTTACGGATGTTTCGTCCGCTCGTGTCCCGCTGGCTCGCCAAGATGTTCGCCCCCCCCCGTCTGATCGTTGCTCGCGGCGGCGCTCCGGGGCGGCCCCGGTGCCGTTCCGCCCACAGATGGAACCGCTCGGGGACCGCGTCATGCCCACGGTACTCGCGGCGTGGGACTTCAACTCGGCCCCGCCCGACGGGAACGTGACCACGGGCCGCGTCACCCCATCATTCGGGACCGGCACCCTCACAGCCATCGGCGGCGTGAGCACGTCGTTCGTATCCGGGATCGGGTCGTCCGACCCGGCGACCGCCGACGACTCGGCCCTCAACCTGACCGGGTTCCCCGCCCAGGGCACGGCGAACAAGACGGCCGGGGTTCAGCTCGCCGTGAGCACCGCCGGGTACGCGGGTGTGGTGCTGCGTTTCGACCAGAAGAACACGCCCCAGGGGTCCGGCCGCGAGGTGGTGCAGGTATCCCTAAGTGGCGTGGGTCCGTGGATCGACGTTGCGACGCTAACCGTGCCCGGTACCAACGGCTGGCTGAACGGACGGCCGGTGTACTTGTCGGCGGTCGCGGGGGTAGCGGACAACCCGAACCTGCGGGTGCGGATCGTGTCCGCGTTCAACGGGACGACGTACCCCGGGACGGCAGGCGGGTACAGCCCCCGTCGGGGCGTGGGCGCTCGACGCCATTCGGGTCGAGGCCGTGTCGCCCCTGGTGACGGTGGCGAAGGTCGCGGACGCGGCCGAGGGCGGGGCGGCCGGCACGTTCCGATTCTCCCGCACCGGTATCACCAGTGCGGCGCTGACCGTAGCGTACACCGTCGGCGGCACGGCCACCGCCGGGGCCGACTACACCGCCCTGAGTGGCACGGTGACGTTCCCGGCCGGGGCCGCGACCGTCGATGTATCCGTCGGGGCGATCGACGATGTGGCGGCCGACGCCGGAGAGACCGTGTCCGTGACGGTGGCGGTCGGCACCGGGTACGGGGTCACCAGCCCGGCCTCGGCGACGGTGACCATTCTCGACGACGAGGCCGCCCCGAACTACTGGCTCGGGGGCACCGGCGATTGGAACACCGCGGCGAACTGGTCCCTCGGCGTGCCGACCGCGACCTCAGCGCTGTACTTCGATGGGTCGCAATCAAACGCGAGCGTGACGATCCCGAGCGGCGGGTCGGGCACAACCCAATTCGCCGAACTGCACCTCGTCGGCGGGTACACCGGGACCGTCACCCTGTCGAACAACGTAACCGTGCGGAACCTGGAACTGACCAGCGGCACCCTCAACAAGCCCGCCACATCCTTCGGGTCCGACCTCACCGTCACTGTGGCAATGCTGTGGACTGGCGGAACGCTCAATAATACCACCAACCTCGCGACACTGACACTTAGTGGAGCTAGTGCTACATTTGCACCCGTGGGGGGTGGAACTGTGAGCATTGGGAGCAACCTCACGCTAACAAACAGCGCCACTGCTGTCATCTTTGAAGGAGATTATGACTTCAAAAATCTTCCCGAAGTGACGGTTAAACCTGGGACCAAAATGGAGGCAAAGCCGCTTACGGTCACCACAACGGTCAAGTATATTGGTGTCAAGCAAATCAACGTAGAAGCCGCCACATTTCAAGTTAGCGGACCAGGAACCTTTGACGCGAGCGGAGTCCCGATGTATAATTCGAGCGGCGTCGTCACATTTCTGGGCTCCACCACAGTCAAGCTGGGTGGATCAGTAACCATTCCAAATTTAGGCATCCAGACAAGCATATCGTATTACCAAGACGGCACCTCCTACTTACAACTTGAAGCAGGATCAGAGCTGCGTGTCGCCAAGGAAACCCGGATCGCCGGGGGAACATTAAGAACGTTGTACAATCCAAATCTTGCGGATACCGTCGCTGCTCAGACTGCCACTTTAACTGGAGCGCTAGCGATTCGCGGAGGCACGGTGTCAATCTGCTACAATCCTGGTGTGGGTGGGAAGCACTACGGCACGTTCTACGTTGAGGGTACTGCTATATTGATGGTGGCACCTACGAACCCGGAATTGACGGAACCACCGCGGGGAAGTGTGACCACTGGGAGTCTGGTGGGGAATTTGGTGTGAACGTTTTTCCAGGAGGAACTGCGACTCTCTCTCCGACCAATCCAGCTGGAGCTGGCACAGTCGCCAACAGCGTCTGGAATATTATCAAGTCGAGGAATAACACCTATACTGGAACTTTCACGACGACGAATCTTCAGTACGCCGCTGGCCCACCGGCGAAGTCATTTACCTTGAACACTGCCGGGAGCCCAGCGAATGCAATTAATCTGACCACTTGATATCACAACAACCCAAAAACACGGCGAATCCTCATCTGCAACATGCACTCGTATTGCTCGATTCGGATTCGCCGATTCTCTCCCGAACGTTGAGTTCCGTGCGTCAACCTTAGTCACCCTTGACGGAGTTTTGAACTGTGTTTAGTGCGTTCATAATTTTATACTTATCGCATCTTCAACCATTCACCCCTTTCGAGATCCAAGCTCTACCTGCACCTCAAAAGGCTGAAGCGGTGGATCAATACTGCACAGGCACAGTTGTCGAAGTGACGAAGGATTCAGTCATCGTTCGGCCAGATCGAAATGGGCAACCCAGACGATTTGCACTTTCGCCAACTCTTGCATCGGGTGGCTTTCCCCGCGACCGAACCACAGCCTGTATGTACAAAATCACAGATTTGCTGCCGGGGGACTACATAGGGATTGATTTCGATCGAATTGCTGGGGTAGATGTCTGCACTGCAGTTGGAATCCGACGCCGCCCGGGAGGAATAATTCCACCTGGGCACTATCCCGCAGACTTAGAATACCCACCTCACGAGCGTGCCCAGGCCTATCAAGATGCTGAAGAGAGAGGAGTTCCGTTACCTAAAAAGTACGCACTCCCCCGCAACCCTATTGACCACATCATTGGCCTCGCCCCTATGCCGCGTGAGGTAAACCGCTAACCTGCCGCAAGTGGCTCCATCAACGCTCCTGGGCTTGGATTGTTCGCGACGCGCGGTTGCGACGCAACCGCGTCACTTCTCGATGAGCTCCTCGGCGGCGGCGGTGTCGATGTGGACGGTGCCGCCCTCGGCGGTGAGGCGGATTTCGGTCGCCCTGGTGAGGCCGGTGTACTCGATCTCGCCGAGCGGCTTGCCCAGGAAGTACGCCCGCACCCGGCCGCCGGCCCGCTCGTACCGCACCTCGCTGTACTTCCCCTTCTCCCCCGCGTCGACCTCGGCCTTGGTGGGCACTGGGACCGACGCACCGAGCGGCTGGAACGCACCGGTCTCGCCCTCGCGGACGCCGAACACCGCGCCCTTCTGGCGGTCGATGCGGACCAACCACTGCTTCGCGGTCGCGGGCGGCCCCTCGGCGGTCGCCACCACGACCTCCACCACGCTCGCCTCGTGCGGGTCGATGCCGAGCACGACGCGGTAGTCCTTCGACGACTTGAACGGTCGGACCGCACTCCCCTTCCCCGCCAGAACCGCCGTCCCCTCCTCGTCCTTGGCGATGCTCCAGCCCTTGCCCGACCAGCCCAGCAGCGTCTCGCGGTTGAACAACTCCTCGCGGTCGCCGGTCGCGAACACGCCGGCCTTCGCGGGGGGCTTGTTCGCCTCGTCCGGCTTGCCGCCGAGGAACTTCGCCCCGATCGCCACGGCCGCGGCGATGCCGAGCCCGCCCAGGACCGCGAGGGCGTACAGCTTCGCCTTGCTCTTCGGCCGCGGCTTCGCGAAGCGCCGGGACCGCGGCGCGTCGTCGTACTCGTCGCCCCCCTCGGCCGGCTCCTCGTCGTCGGGGTCCGGGGGGAGCGGCACCGCCTTGGAGATCCTCGACGGCGACAGCGCCGGCATCCGCACCGACGGGAGCGACCCGGCCGTGCCCTGCATCAGCGCAAGGGTGTCGATGCGGTCGAGCAGTTCGCGGTAGTTGCCGATCCGGTCCCCGGGCTTCGGGGCCATCATCGCGGCGACGAGGTCGTCCGTTTCCTGCGAAACCGCCGCGCCGAGCCGCGGCGTCGGGCCGGACTTGTTGATCATCACCTCCCACACGGTCGCCCCGTCGAACGGCGCGTCGCCGGCGAGCAGGTGGTAGACGGTCGCGCCGAGCGCGTAGATGTCGGCCCGGTGGTCGATGTCGGACCCGGCGAACTGCTCCGGGGGCATGTACGCCGGGGTGCCGAGCACGACCCCCGCGGCCGTGAGCCGCTGGTCGGTCGCGTCGTCGGTCTGGCGGGTGAGAGCGAGGCCGAAGTCGGTGACCTTCACGAGCGGCACGCCGGGCGGGAGCGGGTACCCCGTCGGCGGCGGGGTGAGGAACAGGTTCGCGGGCTTGATGTCGCGGTGGTACACGCCGAGTTCGGCCGCGTGCGCGAGGGCCGCGGCGGTCTGCCGGGCGATGTGCCAGGCGGTGAACTCGTCCAGCCGGCCGGTGCGGTCGAGCCGCGCGCCGAGGTCCTCGCCCTCCAGCAACTCCATCGCGAAGAACGCCTGCCCGTCGTGGTGCCCGCAGTCGTAGACGCCGACGATGTTCGGGTGCCGGAGCTTGGCGAGCGACACCGCCTCCTTCTCGAACCGGGCCAGCGCCGCCTGCGACGGCCGGCGGTCGGACAGCACCATCTTCAGCGCGACGGTGCGGTCGAGCTTGACCTGCCGGGCGCGGTACACGACCCCGCACGCCCCCTTGCCCAGCACGCCGGCGATCTCGTACCCCGGGATGCGATCCAGCTTCCCCTCGCTGGTCTCGACCGCGGCCTGCGACCCGGGGAGTTGCCTCTGCGGCGGCGAGGCTGCCGGCTTAACGGAGGGAGCGGGGGGCGGGGCCACCGCGACGGGCCGCACCGACCCCGACGCCGAGACCGACACCTCGACGGTGGCGTTCGGTCGCTGCTCGACGGTGTCGACGAACACGAGCCCCTTGATCTTCGCGGCCGGTGCCCACTTGGTCCCGTCGGGGCTGACGCGGTCGGTCGGCCGCAACCTGCCGCTCGCGGCGCGGTCCCGCAGCTCCTTGGACGTCAGCGGCCCCTCCGGTCGGCCGCCCGTCTCGATGTACCACATCTGGGCCATGTGTGCCTCTTGTGGCGGGTGGTTGGAGATGTGAGATGGGAAGCTAGGGAAGACGAGCGGCCCAGGTTCCGATCCCCCACCACCCACACCCAATCTCCACCGCCGTCACTTCTTCTCGTCCAGCTTGTCGAGTTGCCCGAGGAGCGCCTTGATCGACGGCCGGTCGGTGGTGTGCTCGCCCACGTAAGCGTACACGACGTTCCCCTTGCGGTCGAGGACGTACGTCGAGGGCTTGGCCCGGTCGCCGGTGATGCCCAGCACCGTCACCGCGGCCATGTCCATGTCGAGCAGCAGAGGGATCGGCGAGGCCTTGTCGCCCTCGCGGGCCTTCGCGGTGGTGAGGAACTCGCCGGCCTTCTCGGACGGCCCCGGGAACACCACCAGCACCTCGGCCCCGCGCTTCTTGAACTCCGCGGCGTTGGCGACCAGCGCGTTCATCTGCGCCAGGCACCCCGGGCAGAACACCCCGCCGGGCGACTGCGGCATCCCCTTGGTCATGACGAGAACGACGTTCGCCCTCCCCCTGTAGGCGGCGAGGTCGACCGTCTTGCCGTCGAGGTCGATGAACGTGAGCGGCATCTTGTCCGCGGCGACGGTGCGGGTCTTCGCAGCGGGCGGGGCGTCGAGGAACTGCTTGGCGATCGACGGGAGGTTGGACGTGTCGAAGGCGTACCCGTAGTCGACCTTCGGGTACCCCTTGGGCTTGGCGTCCTCGGAGCACCCGGCGAGGAGGGCGGCACCGAACAGCGCACAGAGGCAGGCAGCCGGGCGGGTCATGGCGACACCCTCGAACGTAAATGAGCGGGTCGGAGGCCGACCCGCTCATCATACGCCCCGCCGCCGGGTCACAACATGCTGAACGGGTCGATGTCGACCTGGAACTCGACCCCACTCGGGGGCTTGGCGATCGCGAGGACGTCGCGGAGCACGGTGTGCAGCACCCCGCTGTCGGCCGACTGCACCTGGAAGTGGAACCGGTAGTAGTTGTTCAGCCGGAACACCGGGCACTCGGCCGGGCCGAGGATGCGGACCTGCGCGACCGCGGCCCCGCCCGCCTGCGCCCGCTTCGTGGCCTCGGCGAACGCGGCCGCGAGGGTGTCGGCGAACGCGCCGGCCGCCTCCTCCTTCTCGCTCCGCACGATGAGCCGGGCCATGCGGTGGAACGGCGGGTACTGGTGCTCCTTGCGGTGCGCCAGTTCCTGCCCCGCGAACGTCACGAAGTCGTGGTTCGAGGCGAGCGTGATGCACGGGTGCTCGGGAGTGAACGTCTGCACCAGCACCTGCCCGCCCTTGTCCCCGCGGCCGGCCCGGCCCGCCACCTGCGCGAGGATCTGGAACGTCCGCTCGGCGCTCCGGAAGTCCGGCAGGTGCAGGCCGACGTCGGCGTTCACCACGCCGACGAGCGTGACGTTCGGGAAGTCGAGCCCCTTCGCGATCATCTGCGTGCCGACCAGGATGTGGATGAGCCCGTCGCGGAACGCGTCGAGCACCCGCTGGTGGCTCCCGGGCTTGGCCATCGTGTCCGAGTCCATCCGCTGGCACACGCTGCCCGGGAACTTCTCCTCGATTTCGGCGTGCAGCTTCTCGGTGCCGAGCCCCTGATACCGCATCCCCGGCTGCGAGCAGCTCGGGCAGTTCTGGAACGGGGCGGTCTCGTACCCGCAGAAGTGGCACACCAGCGCCGCCTTGGTGCGGTGGAACGTGAGCGCGAGGTCGCAGTTCTGGCACTGCGCGACGTGCCCGCACGCCTGGCAGTGGACGTGCGTGCTGAACCCGCGGCGGTTCAGGAGCAGGATGATCTGCCCCTTCGATTTCAGGGTGTCGCGCATCGCCTTTTCGAGCGTCGCGCCGATCGCGAAGTGCTTCCCGCTCGGCTTCGGCTCGTGCCGCAGGTCGATGACCTTCACGGCCGGCATCGGGCGGCTCTCGACGCGGTTCGGCATGCTCAGGAGGGTGTAGTTCCCGCGGGCCGCGTTCGACCAGCTCTCGAGGCTCGGCGTCGCCGACCCCATCAGCAGCGGGATGCCCTCCAGCCTTGCGCGCATCACCGCCACGTCGCGCGCGTGGTACCGCGGCGTGGACTCCTGTTTGAAGCTGTTCTCGTGCTCCTCGTCGATGACGATGAGGCCGAGCTTGCGGGTCGGCGCGAACACCGCGCTGCGCGCCCCGACGACGACCTGGACGTGCCCGGTCGCGACCCGCCGCCAGTACCCGCCCCGCTCGGCGTCGGTGAGGTGACTGTGCAGCACGGCGACGTTCCCGCACCGGCCCGAGAACCGCGAGATCGTCTGCGGGGTGAGCGAGATTTCGGGGACGAGGACGATCGCCTCCTTCCCCTGCTTCACGACCTCCTCGATGGCCCGCAGGTACACCTCGGTCTTGCCGCTACCGGTGACGCCGTGGAGCAGGAACGGCTTGTACCCGCCGTCGGAGTGCAGCGCCGCCCGCACCTGCTCCCAGACGCGCTTCTGGTCGGCGTTCAACTCAAGAGGGGCGAGCGGGGTCGGGGCCGCCAGCTCCTCGCCCTCGCCGGGGAGCCCACGCGCCCCGCCCGCTTCGGTCTCGATCCGCTCGCTGAACTTCCGCAGCAGCCCCTTCTTGACCAGCCCCGCGACGACCCCGGTGGTACACTTCGCGATGCGGGCGAGTTGCGTGATTTCGAGCGGCCGGCCCTCCTTCTTGAGCTTGTCGAGCGCGGCCTTTTGTTGCGGGGTGACCGACGGCAGCGGGTTCGGGAGGCTCTCCCGGGGGACCGGCTCAACGAACGCGGCGACGCGGGTGCCGGCGTTCTCCCGGACCCCCGCGGGCACGACCGCGTGCAGCACCTGCCCCCACCCGCACAGGTAGTAGTCGGCGATCCACCGGGTGAGCTTCATCAGGTGGTCGTCGATGATGGCGTCGCCGTCGAGGACGCGGAGCAGCGCCTTGGTCTCGAACGCGGCCGACGGCGGCTGGTCGGTGACGCGGACGCAGAACCCGATGGTCACCTTCCCGCCCCGGCCGAACGGCGCCTCGACCCGCTTGCCGACGCCGACCGTCTCGACGAGGTCGGTCGGGACGGCGTAGGTGTACTCGGTGTCGAGGGGCCGGTCGAAGACGACGTTGGCGAACAGGCCCGAGTGCGGGCCGGTCGCGGCGGGCGGCTCGGCCCTGCGGCGGGTGCCGGTGTTGAAGAGCGAAGGGGCCGTCATCGCCGTGGGTCCCATTGAGAGCGGCGCGATCGTGTTCATGCGGCCAGTTTAGCACCGGGCGCGCCGCGGCCACAATGACGGTAGCCCGCCCCGGAGTATCGGCAGAACCGGCCCCGAACGTGAGCCGTCGCAGCTTGGACAGGCGGGGCGGATCGGGTAAGATCGGGCCTCCGGTCGACCGCCCACGCCGAGACGCCATGTCAAAGGACGACCCGATCGCCGGACCGCCCGAGGGCACCGAAGCCGTGTCCGGGGCCGCCGTTTCGCGCGACGGGTCCGCCACGAGCCTCGGGCACGGCGGGGCGGCCGCACTGAGCGGGGCCGGGGTCGCCGCGACCGAGACGGTCACGCTGATCAAGACGCCGACGGACCCCGAGCCCCCCGCGGCGACCGTGACGCCGGACGTCGAGGCGCTGCTCGCCGAGATGGGCTTCAACGCCGAGCCCAACTCGGACAGCACCTGCGCCGCCCCGCCCCGCACCGGTCCCCCGCCCGAACCCGCCGGACGCAGTGGGTTCCCCACCGTCCCGGGGTACGAGGTCGTCGGGGAGCTGGGCCGCGGCGGGATGGGATTCGTCTACGAGGCCCGGCACGTGCGGCTGAACCGGACCGTCGCCATCAAGATGGTGCTCCGGTCCCGGGCGTCCAACCCGATCGCGACCGGCCGGTTCCTGATCGAGGCCGAGGCGATGGCCTCGGTCCGGCACCCGCACGTCGTCCAGGTGTTCGAGTTCGGCGAGTGCGACGGGAGCCCGTTCCTGGTGCTCGAGCACCTGTCCGGCGGGTCGCTGTCCGAGCGGCTGGCCGGCGGGCGGATCGCCCCGATGACCGCGGCGCGGCTCATCGCGCAGCTCGCCCGCGCCGCGGCCGCGGTCCACGCCGCGGGCGTCGTCCACCGCGACCTGAAGCCGGGGAACGTCCTGTTCGACGCGGACGGGCTCCCGAAGATCTCCGACTTCGGGCTCGCCAAGTGGGCCGCGTCCGACCTGACCGAGACGCAAGCGGTCATGGGCACCCCGGCGTACATGGCCCCCGAGCAGGCCGACGGGCGGACCAAGTTCGTCGGGCCGCCCGCGGACGTGTGGAGCCTGGGCGTCATCCTGTACGAGTGCCTCGTCGGGGTGCGGCCGTTCGCGGCCCCGGCCGCCAGCGAGGTGCTCGCGCGGATCCTGACCTCGGACCCGACGCCGGTGCGCCGCGTCGCCCGCGAGCTGGCCCCGGAACTCGAACTCATCTGCCAGAAGTGCCTCGAGAAGGAGCCCGCCCGCCGGTACGGCACCGCGGACGAACTGGCCGACGACCTGGAGCGGTTCCTGGTCGGCCGGCCGATCAGCGTGCGGCCCCTGGGCCGCGTCGCCCGTGCGGCCCGGTGGGTGCGGCGGAACCCGGTGGTCGCGGCGCTCGGCGCGTTCGCCGCCGCGACGCTCCTCGTCGTTCCCCCGGCCGCCCTGCTCTACCGGTCCCGCCTCGCGGCCGCGGAGGAGCTGACCGAGGCCCGCGCCCGGGCCGAGGCGGAAGCGCGCCGCGCCGAGGCCGAGGCCCGGACCGCCGCGACCGTCAAGGAGTACCACAACCTGCTCGGCCGGGTGCAGCACGCCGCGACCGACCCGCAGCCCGGGTGGACGTGGGACGGGCTCCGCGACCTGGCGCGGGCCGGCGGGTACGCGGAGCGGGCCGGCGGGAACGTCGTCGAACTGCGCTCGGCGGCGGCGATGTGCCTCGCCGGAGCGGACGTCCGCGAGGCCGCCGTCGCCGCCCGGGGGGTCCACGTCCGCGCCCTCGCGTTCCGGCCCGACGGCAAGGTGCTGGCCGTCGCCGAGGGGAAGGCGTGGCTCGGGTGCCGCGTGCTGCTGGTGGACCCCACAACGGGAAACACCCTGCGGACCCTCACGTTCAGCGGCCCCCCGGTCGCCGCGTCGGGCGGCGGGTTCGCCCAGGACGGCGCGCGGGCGGTCGCGTTCAGCCCCGACGGCCGATGGCTCGTCGTCGGGTGCCGCAGCGGGCAGGTGTGCCGCTGGGACCTGGCGCAGGAGAAGCCGGCCGCGGTGGTGTGGGCCGGCCACCGGAAGGAGGTCACCGGCGTGGCGTTCGATCCCGACGGTGCGTTCTTCTACACGACGGCGACCGACGGAACGGTGAAGCGGTGGGCGACGACCGGCACCGGGAAGGAACCGGCGGCCGCCGCACCGCCCGCCCCCACCGGCACACCGTCCGCCGGCGGGTTGATCGTCCTCCCGGGCGAGCCGCGCCGGGTGGTGTTCGAGCGGAACGGGCTCGAATCGGCCGCGCCCGAATCGCTCGCCCTGTTCGCGGACGAGCGGATCGCCGGGGCGGGCGGGTGGCGGGCCGCGACGCCGACGGGGAGCCTGTTCCTCACCGACGGCCCCACGGGCCTGGCGGTCTGGGACCGAGCGGTGCGGCAGTGCGGCCGCAACCTCGCGGACCCGGAACTGGGCGAGAGCGCGCAGCGCGGGTACGGGCGGGGCGGGGCCGTCACGCCGTGCGGCGCGCTGGCGGCGACGTACGCGGGGAGCACCGACGGCACGCTGCGGCTGTGGGACCTGCCCCGCGGGCGGCTCGCGCTGCGGGTGGTCCTCGGGGAGACGCTCGCCGCGGCGTTCAGCCCGGACGGGCACCGGCTGGCGGTCGCCGCCGACCGGAGGACCGTCATCTACGAGGTCCGCCGCGGCGCCGAGTCCCGCACGCTCACCCAGGCGTCGCCGGTCCGCGCGTTCGCCGTGCGGCCCGACGGCCGGGTGGTCACGATCGCCGCCGCACCACGCGCCAATGCCGACGGGTCGGTGGGAACCATCGCGCTCGAATGGCCCGCAGTCGGCACCGCCCCCCGCACGCTCTGGACCCGCACCTCACCGCCGGTGTCGCCGACGTTCGCCGCCGCTCCGTTCGCCGGGGGCGTGGCCCTCACCGACGGGAGCGGATGGGTCGACTTCGAGTGCGGCGGGGCGATCCAGACCCCGGGAATCCGCGTCGGGCTCCCGGGGGGCGACGAGTACGCCTTCCGGCCCGACCGCACGGGTCGGCGGATGTGGATGACCCGGCAGAACCGGCTCACGGTGTTCGACGCCCCCGCCCGCACGCCGCTCGCCGAGTGGCGGAACGACTTCGCGGACTTCACCTCGGGCTTGAGCGGCCTCGTGTGCGTCGACGCGGGCGAGCGGTACGCGGCCGTGGGCGGGCGCGACGGCACCGTTCGACTCGTGCGCTTCGAGCCGAGCGGCGCGACGGGGCGGATCGTGATCGACGGGACGTGGACGGGGCCCGCCGGGGCCGCGACCGCCGTCGCGCTGAGCGGCGACGAGTCGCTCGTCGCGGCCGGGAGCCACCTGGGGCGCGTCGTGGTGCGCCGGGTGCCCGACGGGGCAGTCGTCGCGGAGTTGAGCGCCCACACCGACCGGGTCACGTCGATCGCGTTCAGCGGCGACGGCCGGCTCCTCGCGACGGGGAGCCGGGACAAGCGGTTGCGGCTGTGGCGGCGCACCGGGGACGGGTTCGAACTGCTCGTGAACCTGGTTCCGGTCGGCTCGTCAGGCGTTCAGCAGGTCGCCTTCGCGCTGGGCGGCCGCCTGCTGGTCCTCCGCGAGGGCGAGTCCGGCGTCCATGCGTGGGACGTCGAGCGGCTCCGCTCGCGGCTGACGGAAATGGGCATCGGCTGGTGAGCCGCGCCGCCCGGGGTTGTTCACGCGAAATCTGAGAGGATACGCCGGAAGCGGTTGGCGAGCCGCCACGGAGGGCGGCCCCTCCCAGAAGGCTCGTGTTTGGTTTGTAGGGGCCGCCCTCCGTGGCGGCCCGCGTGAGGCGAAAGGTTCTGACCAAGCATCTCACCGTCACCTCACGGGCACGCTGTACAGGTCGAACTTGCCGGCCCGCTCGCCGACGAACGCGACCGACTTGCCGTCCGGGTGCCAGGTGGCGTAGTCGTCGCGCTCGGCGTGGTCGGTGAGCCGCACGAGGTTCGTGCCGTCGAGGTTGACCGCGTACACGTCGTAGTTGCCGTCGCGGTTCCAGGTGAACGCGAGACGGGTGCCGTCGGGGGACCAGCACGGCCGCATCTGCATGCCGTCCAGCTTCGCGACGCGCTTCACGTCGGACCCGTCGGCCGCCATCGTGTACAGGTCGAACTCGCCGTCGCGGCTGGAGCAGAACGCGACCCGGGAGCCGTCGGGCGAGTACGCGGGCCAGTTGTTGATGCCGCCGCTGGCGAGCGTCTTGCGGTCCTTGCCGTCGCGGCCGACCGACACGATCTCCTGGCCGTTCGCGGTCGGGAACGCGAAGCACACCCGGTCCCCCTTCGGGTGGATCGCGGGCCGGCGGATGCCGGCGAACCCGCCGCCGGGCTCGAAGGTCGCGTCCTTCCCCGTGGCCGCGTCGCGGATCACCAGCCGCATGTTCAGGTTCCCGCGGCTCTGCACGAAGGCGTAGGTGCCCGCGTCGGCGGTGAACGTCGCCTCGAACTCGTTGGTGGTCGCGTCCGGGTGGAGCTTGGCCGGCGTCTTCTCGCCGGGCTTGAGCCGCATGAGCCGCATGAGCACGGGCGATTCGAGGAGCGTGTAGACGAGGTCGCCGCCCTTGAGGAACAGCGGGTCCTGCTTGAGGGTGCCGTCGGTGGTGAGGCGCGTGGGGTCGGGCACGGGAGGCTCCTCGGCAAACTTGGCGAGCGGGGGGCGTCAGCCCCCAAGTGAACCGCGAACCAAAGAACTCGGGGGGCTGACGCCCCCCGCTCGCCAAAACGCATCATGCTCGCGTCAAAAGAGTTCGTGGATCGCCCGCATCCCGGGGAGGACGCGGAGTTCCGCACGGGCCTGGGTGTCCATGCCGGCGAGTTCGAGGATCGTCGCGCCGACCATCCCCGGGGTGAACGGTTCGGTGAGCGGGGCGCTGCCGGTCGCGTCGCTGTCCCCGACCGCGGTGCCCCCGCGGACCCCCGCCCCGGCCCACAGCGAGAAGTAGCACTGCGGCCAGTGGTCCCGGCTCGCCTGGGCGTTGATCTTCGGCGTGCGGCCGAACTCGCCCATCGCTACCACGAGCGTGCTGTCGAGCATCCCGCGGTCGCGGAGGTCGTCCAGCAGCGTGCTGTACACGCGGTCGAAGACCGGGCCGTGCCGGTCGGGGAGCAGGTCGAAGTTGAACACGTGCGTGTCCCACCCGAAGTCGCAGTTCGGGGTGATCGCCTCGACGTACTGGCTCCAGTTCACCTGGACGTACGGCACCCCGGCCTGCGCGAGCCGCCGGGCCAGCAGGCAGGACTGCCCGAACGACGTCTGCCCGTAGGCGTCGCGGACCGCCTGCTTCTCCTGCGTCAGGTCGAGCGCCTTGCGGGCGTCCGGGTTGGTGAGCAGGCCGTACGCCCGCTTCTGCGTCACGTCCCACTTCTCGAACGCGGCCTTGTCGGCGGCGCGGTTCAGGCGGTCGAGGTCTCCGAGGAGCGTGCGGCGGTCGTCGAGCGCCGCGGGCGAGAGCCCGTCGAGGAGCTTCAACGCCGGGATGTCGGTCTCGCCCTGCTCCGAGCACCCGACGAGGAACGGGTCGTAGTTCCGGCCCCACACGCCGCCCCCGTACCCCTTCATCGGGCCGACCACGTCCCGCGGGTTCCCGCGGCCGATGGCCATGAACGCCGGCAGGTCGCTCCCGCCGCGGTGCCGGGCCAGGATCGAGCCGTAGTTCGGCGCCTCCGCGTCCTTCCCCTCGAGCATCCCGGTCAGCCCGATCGACCCCGCCTTGAGGTGGTCGCCGTCGAAGTTCACCATCGAGCGCACGAGGGCGAACCGGTCCGACCGGGCCGCGGTCTTCGGGAACAGCTCGGTGAAGCGGACGCCGGAGGTGCGGGTCTGGATCGTGCCGAAGGGGCCGCGGATCTCGGCGGGGGCGTTCGGCTTCGGGTCGAACGTGTCGAGGTGGCTCGGCGCGCCCCAGAGCCACAGCACGATGACGCTCTTGGCCTTCGCGTGCGGCGGCGGCGCGGAGAGCGTGCGGGTGCCCAGCCCGAACGCGAGCGGGGCCGACGCGGCGGCCGTGAGGAACGCCCGGCGCGAGAGGCCGCCGTGCAGCGACGAGCGGAAGGAGCCGACCTCGAACATTTCGAGTCCCCGCGTGGGAGGGTGCGGCGCGAGAGGGGCGTGCCGGGGTGGGTGGGCGGTCGGACGAGGGTGATTATACACCACACCCGGCGGCGCCCCGCCACCCGAAAACGCGGGAGGCGCAAAATCCGCCGGGGGCCGCCCGGCGGGATAGAATTTCCGTTCTCCGATGAGTTCGCGTGCGAGGAGTGAGCGATGGACCCGGCGGCGAAACAGGCCTTCGACAACGGCATGAACCTGGCCCGGGCCGGCGACCCGGCGGCCGCGGCGGGGGCGTTCACCGAGGCCGTGAACCGCGAGCCGACGTGGCTCATGGCCAGGCTCAACCGCGGGTCGGCGCACTTCCTGGCGAAGAACTTCCCGGCCGCCATCACCGACTTCGACTCGGTCATCGCCCTCGACCAGACCAACGTCGACGTGTACCTGAACCGCTCGGTCGCCCGGCGGGCCCTCGGCGACCACGCGGGGGCCGACGCCGACCTCGCGAAGGCGCTCGAGATGGCCCCGGACAACCTCGCGGTGCTCAACAGCCGCGGGGCCGAGCGGCTCCGCACCGGGGACGCGGCCGGGGCCGCCGCCGACTTCTCCCGCGTGCTGGACGGGAACCCCGGCCACGTCCCCACCCGCGTCGCCCGGGCCACCGCCCGGCTGCACCTGCTCGACTTCGACGGCGCGCTGGCCGACTGCGCCGACGCCCTACGGGCCGAGCCCCGGAACCGCGACGCACTCATCAACCGCGTCACCGCCCGGATGATGCAGCAGCAGTTCCCCGAGGCGCTCGCGGACGTGACGGCGCTCCTCGAGGCCGAGCCGACCTCGCCCGAGATCCTGTACCTCCGCGGCATCGTCCGCATCGGACTGGAGCAGTACGCCGAGGCGCTCGCGGACCTGAACGAGGTGGTGAAGAAGGCCCCGCAACTCGCCGCGGGGTGGGCGGCCCGGGGGAACGCGAAGTACCACCTGGGCGACGCGACCGCGGCCGCCGACTACCGCGAGGCGTTCAAGATCGACCCGCCGTCCGCGACGCGGGTGCTCCTGCGGCTGGTCCGCGACCAGCAGCGGCACAAGCTGACCCAGGTGCTGGCCGAGTGCCAGGCGTTCCGGGCGAAGGACCGGAGCGACGGGATCTCGCTGGCGCGCCGCGGGCTGACGCGACTCTTCCAGGGCCGGGCGGCCGACGCGAACCTCGACTTCGCCGCGTTCCGCAAGCTCCTGCCGGGCGACGCGGGCATCCTCGACGCGCTCGTCGCCGCCGCGACCCGGGCCGTCGCCGAGAAGAAGCGGTGACGGACCACGTTCACGCCGTCACCGCAACCACTCGATCGGGATCGGGAGGTTGCGCAGTTCAGACCGTGCGAGGACTCGCCGTGAAACCGCGTAGACCGGCTCGCCGTAGAACGCGGCGGCAAGGGCGCGGTCGTGCTGCCAGCCCGAGGCGTGCCGCTTCCGCACCACGTCGTACCCGCCCGCATTCTGGGCGTCGGCCATCGGCACGACCGTGACCAACTCCCACTGCCCGTTGAGCAGCACGCACCGCTGCGCCTTGTTGAGCACCACCTGCCGGGGCGGAGTGGGCGCCTTGTGCTGGTACGGGACGTACCGGCTGCGGCGGAGCAGCCCCGACTTCGGGCAGACGTACCACTGGTGGCGGATGGAACTCGTGCGGAGCGACGGCCCGTCGCGATACCAACTGCGCCGCCCGTCCGCACGGCAGGGCTCGCCGTTGACGAGGACTGTGTCCCTGACGACGTAGTCGAAGAGGTGGGTGAGGACGTGCTTCTGGACGACGTTGCTGCGGTCAACGTGCTGGCAGATTTCGGAGTAGACCTTGTTCCACGGGCGGCCGACGTTCGCGTCGAGGAACCGACGGAGCGGGGCGAGGTTCTCGTTGAAGAACTTGCGTATGTGCCCGTACCGCTTCGTTAGCCGCTCCCGGTTGGGCGGGTCGCCGGCGGCCAGCGCCCGCTCGGTCTCCTTGCGGTAACCCTTCGCCGGCCGACTGTCGCCGGAGCGGCGCTTGAGCCGCGGCCGCTCGACCAGCACCTTCCCCATGTCCGCCCGCATGACGCCTCCGATGTGAGTCATGCGACAGACACGCGGCCACGCGGCGGGTTCGCGCTCACCCCGCACGGAGCACGGCGACCGCACCGGTGCCGCTGCCGGCGGCCAGCGACTTGTCGTCCGGGCTCCACGCCAACACCGACGCCTCGCCCTCGGCGAACTTGAAGCCGCCGACCTGCGGGCCGCGGGCGTTCGTCGGCTGCCACAGCACCACCTGCCCGTCGGTCGAGGCCGACGCCAGCAGGAACCCGCGGGCCTGGTACGCGAGCGCCGTGAGGCTCGACTCGGCGTCGTGGGCGTCGAGCATCTGCGGCTTCGACCCCTCCGGCCCCTTCGAACTCGCCCTCGTGTCCCAGATGCACACCACCGGCCCGCCGCCGGTCGCGAGGTACCGCGACGTGTGGTCCCAGGCCAGCTCGCGGACCTTCGTGCGGTAGCCCCACATCTGGAGGTCGTGCGACTCGTCGTAGTACCAGAAGTGGACCGTCGAGTCCTGGTTCCCGTGCGCGAAGATGCGGCCGTCCGGGCTCCACGCGAGCGCGAGCGGCGACCCCTTCCACGCGAGCAGCTTCACCGGCTCGGTGCCGGCGAGCGGGTCGTAGGTCGAGGCGGCCCCGTAGGCGAGCAGCGTGAGGTGGTTCGTGCCCGGCCGCCACGCGAGGTCCATCACCGTGCCGGCCTGCGGCGGGAGCTCGCGGACCAACTCGCCGCCCGCGGTCCACACGCGGACCTTCTTCGCCGCCGCGGTCGCGAGCCACTGCCCCGACGGGTGCCACACCGCCTTCTCGGACCACGAGCCGCCGGCCTCGAGCGTCTTCGCCTCCTGGCCACTCAAAGTGTCCCACAAGCGGACACTGTTGTCCTGGCCGACCGACGCGAGCAGCGTGCCGCCCGGCTGCCACGCGACCGCGGCCGTGCCGAACCCGTGGCCCTTCAACTGGTGGACCGGCTTGCCGGTGTTCGCGTCGAAGACCGTGACCGGCCCGCTCACCGCGGCGGCGGCCAGGAGCTTGCCGTCCGGCGACCACGACAGCGAGTTGGTGTGGTCGGGGACCGCCGCCTGCCACGCGGGGCGGAGCTTGTTCTCGGACTTACCGAACAGGTTCAGGCGGGGCATGGCAGGGTGGAGGTTGGTTGTGGGATGTTGGTGGTGAGTGGTTCGTGGTTGGTCGTGGGCGAACCCTGAGCGCCAGCGAGGGGGGTAAGCGTCACCCCCTCGCTGGCGCTCAGGGTTCGCCCTGCCGCTCGGCAGCCAACCTTCAACGGGCCGCTAAGCGAGGCACTTCTTGAACCCCGCGGTCAGCTCGTCGCGGTCGAGGTTCCGACCGATGAAGATCAGCTTGTTCGACCGCGGGGTCTTGCCCCAGGGCTTGTCGACGCGGCCGTCGAACAGCATGTGAACGCCCTGGAACACGAACCGGTTCGGGTCGCCCTTGATCGACAGTACGCCCTTCATGCGGAAGATGTCGCCGCCCTTGGACTGGAGCAACTCGCTCATCCACTTGTTCAGCCGCTTCGCGTCCAGGTCTCCTTCGATCGTCAGGCCGACGCTCGACACCGACTCGTCGTGGACGTGGTCGGGCTCGGGGTGCGCGTGCGCGTCGTGAACTTCGAGCGAGTGCGTCTTGTGGTCGTGGTCGTGCTCGCAGTGGTCGTGCTCGTGGTCGCAGTGCGAGTGGTCCTTTCCGTCGTGGTCGTGCTTGTGGTCGTGGTCGTGCTTGTGATCGTGGCCGCCGGTCTTCAGGAAGTCGGGCTCGTGGACGAGGATGCGGTCCAGGTCGAACCCCTTCACGTTCAGCACGTGGTCGAGGTTCACCTGCGCGTTGGTGGTGCGGTGGACGCGGGCGACGGCGTTCATCTTCTTGATGCGGCGCTCCAGCGAATCGAGTTCGCCCGGGGTCACGAGGTCGCACTTGTTGAGCAGGACGACGTCGGCGAACGCGATCTGCTCCTTGACCTCGTGCGAGTCCCAGTGGAGCATGACGTGCTTGGCGTCGACGAGGGTGACGATGCCGTCGATCATCGTCTTCTTCTGGACCTCGTCGTCCATGAAGAACGTCTGGGCGACCGGGCCGGGGTCGGCCATGCCGGTGGTTTCGATGAGGATGTAGTCGAACTTCTCGCGCCGCTTCATCAGGTTCCCGAGGATGCGGATCAGGTCGCCGCGGACGGTGCAGCAGATGCACCCGTTGTTCATCTCGAAGATCTCTTCCTCGGCGTTGATGACGAGGTCCTGGTCCACGCCGATCTCGCCGAACTCGTTCTCGATGACGGCGATCTTCTTGCCGTGGTTGGCGGTGAGGATGTGGTTCAGGAGGGTCGTCTTCCCCGCGCCGAGGAAGCCGGTGAGGACGGTGACCGGGACGCGGTCGGGTGCGGTGGCGGGCATTCGAGTTCCTCCGGGGGTGGCGCGGCTGCGCGGTGTGGGGATTGTACCCCGAGCCGCCCGGGGGGTCAGGTGAGTTGCGCGTGAAGGCGCGGAGGAAACGCACGCGGCCCACCCTTTCGGGTGGGCCGCGTGCGGGTCGGACCGGTGGTCGCCGGACCGGTGGTCACTTGCCCTTGAGCTTCTTGGCGGTGGTCTTGACCGCCTTCTTCGCGGCCTTCGCGGCGTCGCCCGCCTTGTCGGACACGGCGTCGGCAACGGCCACGGCCCCGGACTTGATCTTCCGGCCCGCCTTCTTCACGACCTTACCGACGGACGCCCCCGCCTTCTCGACCTTCTTCTTGATGGTGTCTGCCACGACCGGTCTCCGTGAGGGTGTCGGGGTGTTTGTTGTTGCACCGAGATTATCGGCTCGGCCCCGGTTACGGGGAGTGTAACCCGCAACCGGCGTGCCGGACCGGCCGAATCCCGCCGGCCCCGCGGACGCGGGTTCGAATACCCGCTTCCCCCCGCCCGTCTACCGACGTACCCTGGTGAGATCGGCCCGCACCCACTACCCACCCAGGACGTCACCCCATGCGACTGCTCTGCGCCGCCGCGGTGTCCCTCGGCCTCGGCCTGCTCCTCGTCTACGCCGGCGACGGCAAGTCCGAGGGGGCCGAGAAGCTGACCGCGCTCAAGAAGAAGTTCGACACCGAACTGGCCGAACTCAAGGACCGGTTCAAGAAGGCGAGCGACCCCGCCGACAAGCGGGGCGTCCAGGTCGAGATGCGGGAACTCGTCGCGCTGACCGCCGACAAGGCGCTCGCGATCGCCAAGGACGACCCCAAGGGCGACACCGGGTTCGCCGCGGCCGAGTTCGTCGTCACCGCCGCGGGCGAGGCCAGGGCCGACGGGATCGCCGAGGTCGACGCGGCCCTCGCGCTGCTCGCCGAGCACCACGCCGCCAACCCGAAGGTCAAGGACCTGCTCACCCCCGCCATGCGGCTCGGGGCCGGCGGCGACAAGCTCCTCGTCGCCGTGAGCGAGAAGGCCACGGACAAGGAGGCGAAGGGGACCGCCCTGTTCATCCGCGGGTTCAAGGCCGCCCGCAACGCCGAAGAGGAAGAGGACGACAAGGAACTCACCGCCGGCATCGCGAAGGCGATCGACCTGTTCGAGAGGGCCGTCAAGGAGGCGCCGGACACCAAGGTCGGCCGCAGCGGGAGCACGATCGCCGAACTCGCCAAGAAGCAGACCCAGATGCTCAAGGAGATCGTGTTCATCGAGATCGGCAAGCCGGCCCCGGAGGTCGAGTCGCTCACCCTCGACGGCAAGAAGGTGAAGCTCTCCGACTACAAGGGCAAGGTCGTGCTTCTCGACATCTGGGCGACGTGGTGCGGGCCGTGCCGGGCCATGATCCCGCACGAGCGCGAGCTGGTGAAGGGCAACACGGGCAAGCCGTTCGTGCTGGTGAGCGTCAGCGCCGACGACAAGAAGGAAACCCTCGAGAAGTTCCTCGAGAAGGAGCCGATGCCCTGGGTCCACTGGTGGGACGAGGGCGGCGAGAGCCCGGTGCTCAAGAAGTACCGGGTCCGCGCGTTCCCGAGCCTGTTCCTGATCGACCACTCCGGCATCGTCCGCGAGAAGTGGGTCAGCAACCCCGGTGACGACAAGATCGACAAGGCCGTCGAGGACCTCGTGAAAGAGGCCGTCAAGGCCAAGGGCTGAGTGCCCCACGCCCGCCCGGCCGGCCCGTGCCGGACGGGCGCGTTCGTTTTTCCGCCCCGCACCCCCTGAGGATCACAATGCGTTTGCTGCTCACGCTCGCCCTAACGCTCGGCCTCTGCGGCCTTGCCGGCGCGCTCGACGACAAGAAGCCCGAAGACAAGAAGCCCGAAGAGAAGAAGGACGAGCCGAAAACCCCGGCCGAGAAGTTCGCCGCCCTCCGCAAGGAGTTCGAGACGCTGGAGAAGGACTTCCGCGCCGCAAAGACGAACGACGAGCGGGCCGACCTCCGCGCCAAGTTCGTCGCCCTGCGGCCGAAGCTGCTCGACGCCGCCGTGGCCCTCGCGACCGACGACGCGAAGAACCCGGCGCTGCCCGACGCGGCCGAGATGGCGTTCGGGTTCGGTCTCTCCGGGGCCGGGGCCGACAAGGTCGCCGCCGCGCTCGCCGAGCACCACGGCGACAGCCCGAAGCTCAAGGCGCTGCTCCCGAGCCTCGGCGGGAGCGAGGCCGGCCGCAACCTGCTCAAGGTGCTGCCCGAGAAGTCCAAGAACAAGGACGTGCAGGGGGCCGCGCTGTACTACCTCGGGGCCGGGATCCTGGAGGAGGGCGACTCGGCCAAGCCGGGCGACAAGCAGGTCGCGGCGTTCAAGGAGGCCGAGGGATTGCTCCGGCGGGCCGCGAAGGAGTTCGGCGACGTCGAGATCGGCGGCCGCCGCGGCGACCGAGAGCCGCTGGCCAAGGCCGTCGAGGCCCAACTGTTCTTCCTCAACAACCTGACCGTCGGCAAGGTGCTGCCGGACTCGGCCTGTGAGGACCTCGACGGCAAGAAGGTGAAGATCAGCGACTACCGCGGCAAGGTCGTCGTCCTCGACATCTGGGCGACGTGGTGCGGGCCGTGCCGGGCCATGATCCCGCACGAGCGCGAACTCGTGAAGAACCTGAAGGACAAGCCGTTCGCGTTCATCAGCCTGAGCGCCGACGACGAGAAGGACACGCTGGTGAAGTTCATCGAGAAGGAGCCGATGCCCTGGGTCCACTGGTGGAACGGCGGCGCGAAGGGCGGCCCGGTCGCCGACTACAAGGTGCAGTTCTTCCCGACCGTGTACGTCCTCGACGAGAAGGGCGTGATCCGGTTCAAGCACGTCCGCGAGAAGGCGATGGACGAGGCCATCGACGTGCTGCTCAAGGAGATCAAGCCGAAGGGCTGATCCCGTTCAGGGGCGAGCGGGGGACGTTAGTCCCCCGGTTCTGAAGTCTGCGCGTTCTACCGGGGGACTAACGTCCCCCGCTCGCCAAATACGATGCCGTCGAGCCGCCGGGTTTATCCCGGCGGTCTTTCGTTTCACCCCCCTATACTTTCATCATGGATTCGGGCGAGCCACTCCAGTTCGACGCGGTGCCGGTGCCGACGCCGCCCGGCGGCCCGCTGGCGGTCGAGCTGATCCCGGCCCCGGACCCCTGGGCCGTCGCCCGCCGCCTCGCGCACCTCCCGCACCTGCTGTTCCTCGACTCGTCCGAGACGCACCCCGACCGCGGCCGCTACTCGTATGTGAGTGCTGATCCGGTGGACTGGATCAATTCGCCCGACGGCCGATTGATCGACGGGGTGCGGTACGGGTTCGGGCACCCTTGGATGGGGTTCGAGCGCATCCTTCATGAGACGGAGCAACCGACAAACCCGGATGTTCCGCCATTCCAGGGCGGCCTCGCGGGCTTATTCGGGTATGACTTGAACCGTGTGCTTGAACGCATCGCTCTGCCTCGAGCGGACGAGTTTCGTGCGCCGAGTTACTCGGCGGGGATCTACGACTGGGTTGTCAGCTTCGATCACGTCAGCGGACGGGTCTGGGTCGTTTCGACGGGCTTACCCGCGAAGAACCGCGAAGCGCGCCGACAACGGCGAGACACACGCCTTCGGAGCGCACTCGAGTTGCTTCGCACTCGGAGGACTGATGCCCCCCGCTCGCCGGGTGGTCCGCCACTCGACCTCGCGTCGCAGTTCCCCCTGCCCGGGTTCCCCGGTGTCACGAGTAACTTCGACCGGGCCGGGTACGAGGCGGCGGTGCGGCGCGTTGTGGAGTACATCCACGCGGGCGATGCGTTCCAGGTGAACCTGTCGCAGCGGTTGCTCGCGCCGCTCACCGAGCACCCGCTCGAACTGTACAGTCGGCTGCGAACGCTCAACCCGGCCCCGTTCTCGGCGTACTTCGACCTCGGCGACTTCCAGATTCTCAGCGCGTCGCCGGAACGGTTCCTGCGGGTCCACCCCGGCGGCGAGGTCGAGACGCGGCCGATCAAGGGCACCCGCCCCCGCGGCCGCACGCCGGAAGAGGACGCCGCACTGGTCCGCGACCTCGTCACGAACCCGAAGGACCGGGCCGAGAACGTGATGATCGTGGACCTGCTCCGCAACGACATCGGCAAGGCGTGCGAGTACGGCTCGGTGCGCGTCCCGCGGGTGTGCGAGGTGGAGTCGTTCCGGTACGTTCACCACCTCGTCTCGGAGGTCCGCGGCAAGTTGAAGCCCGGCGTCGGGCCGCTCGATTTGCTCGCGGGCGCGTTCCCGGGCGGCTCGGTGACGGGCGCGCCGAAGGTGCGTGCGATGGAGATCATTGCCGAGCTGGAGCCGACCGCCCGCGGGCCGTACTGCGGGTGCTTGGGGTGGATCGGGTTCGACGGGGCGATGGACACGAATATCCTGATCCGCACGTTCACCGCCGGCCGCGGGTGGGTGCAGTTTCCCGTGGGCGGCGGCATCGTCGCCGACAGCGACCCGGCCCGCGAGTACGAGGAGACGCTGCACAAGGCCGCGGGCCTGCTCAGGAGTTTAGACAAGAACTAGTTCTACTTTGGAAGGTAACACGACGTTGATTCTCGAAGGGCTCGTGACGACCGTGGACGCCGACGGGTCGCCGCACCTCGCGCCGATGGGGCCGCGGGTGGCGGCCGACTTCCGGAGCTTCACCCTGCGCCCGTTCCCGACCTCGAACACCTATCGCAACCTGTGCCGGCACCCCGAGGGGGTGCTACACGTCACCGACGACGCGGTGCTGCTCGCGCGGGCCGCGATCGGGGCCGTCGAGGTGTTCCCGCAGGTGACGCCGGCCGCGCGCGTCCGCGGGTTCGTGCTCGCCGACTCGTGCCGGCACTACGAGTTCACCGTGGAGTCGATCGACGCGAGCCGGGAGCGGGTGACGATCGAGGCCGCGGTGGTTCACACCGGCCGCACGCGCGACTTCTTCGGGTTCAACCGGGCCAAGCACGCGGTCGTCGAGGCGGCGATCCTCGCCACGCGATTGCACCTCATCCCGCACAGTGAGGTCGCGGCCGAGTTCGCGAAGCTGCGGGTGATTGTCGGGAAGACCGGCGGACCGGCCGAACACGAAGCGATGGACCTGCTCGAAGCCAGGCTCCGAGCCGCGGGGGGCAGTTGATGGTTCGCGTGGTCGCACCGAGCCGGTTGCACTTCGGGCTGTTCCACGTTCCCGCCGCGGGCGACCACCGCGCCGGCGAGCGGGCGTTCGGCGGCGTCGGGCTGATGATCGACACGCCCAGCACCGCCGTCGCCGCGGAGCCGGCCGGGTCGTGGCGGTTCGAGGGGATGCTCGCGAGCCGCGCCCAGGGGTTCGCGATGCGGTTCATGCAGGCGATCCCCGAGGAGCAGCGGCGGCCGTTCCAGGTCCTCGTCGAGCGGTGCCCGCCGGAGCACACCGGCCTCGGCGTCGGCACGCAACTCGGGCTCGCCGTCGGGAAGGCGCTGTCGGTCGCGCTGGGCGAAACCGACGTGACCTCGCAGGTCATCGCGGCGCGCGTCGGCCGCGGCGAGCGCTCGGCGATCGGCGTCCACGGGTTCGACCACGGGGGGTTGCTGGTCGACGCGGGGAAGCTGCCGGGCGAGGACGTGTCGCCGCTACTGGCGCACGTCGCGCTGCCCAAGGAGTGGCGGGTGGTGGTGTTCGCGTCGCCGGTGCCGGGGAGCTGGCACGGGCACGTCGAGCGTGCGGCGTTCGCGGCGGCCCGCGGCGGCGACCCGAACGCGCTCCGCCGGCTCGTGGAAACCGCCGTCATCCCCGCGGTGCGGGCCGGCGACTTCCCCGCGTTCGGCGACGCGGTCCACGAGTTCAACCGCCGGGCGGGCGAGCCGTTCGCCGCGGCCCAGGGCGGGCCGTACGCCTCGCCGGCCGTCGCGGAGTTGATCGCCGACCTGCGCGACGCCCGTGTCCACGGCGTCGGTCAGAGTTCGTGGGGGCCGACCGTGTTCGCGATCGTGCCCGACACCGACACCGCACTGTCACTCGTCCTGCGCTTCGGCCGCCGCGTCCCCGCGATGGTCGCGAGGATCAGCTCGGGACACGCGCTCGTGTAGCCCCCTACGCGTACCCGTGGTCGGTGAGCCACGCAGTCAGGCTCTGCGTGATCTTGCCGCTGTTGTCCATCCGCGGCACCTTGGCCTGGATGTCGAGCGACGGCCGCGTGGCCCGCATCCACTCGTCGAACCCGCCCCGCCTCACCGCCCGCACCTCGGGCACCAGCATCGCCAGGTCGCCGACGCGGTGCGGGGCGTAGTCCTCGTTGATCCGCGACAGCTCCTCGTCGATCCGCTGTGCGAACACGTTGAGATCGGGAACGCGGTCGGCGAACTCGATCAGGTAGCGGTGGAACCCGGGCTTCGACGGGTCGGTCGGGAACACCGGGCCGACGTGGAAGTCGAGCGGGAACACGCCGGTCTCGCGGCACGCGAACGTGACGGCCCTCTCGACCTCCTCGCTGATGAGGTGCTCGCCGAACGCCGACAGGAAGTACTTCGTGCGGCCGGTGAACCGGATGAGCGGCGGCGAGCGGCGCTCGAACGCGACCGTGTCGCCGATCAGGTACGACCACAGCCCGGCGCACGACGTTACGACCACCGCGTACTCGACGCCGACCTCGACGTTCGCGAGCGTGTGCCGGGCCGGGCGGTCCGTACCGAGGTCCCCGACCGGCACGAACTCGAAGAACACGTCGTGGTCCGGCACCACGCGCATGTGGCCGTACCGCGGGTCCTCGGTGGCGACGAACCCCTCAGACGCCGGGTACACCTCGCAGAACTTCACGAGGTCGCTTCCCATCTCCGCCTTGAACATGTCGCGGTACGGGTCGAACTTCGTGCCGCCGTGGACGACCAATCGCAGGTGGGGCCACACCTCGCTGAGCGTCTTCTTGCCGGAGACCTGCTTGACGCGGTCGAAGAGCCGCTGCATCCACGCCGGGATGCCGCTGATCGCGGTGATCGACTCGCGGACGCTCAACTCCGCGAACCGGTCCATCTTCTCCTTCCAGTCCGAGATCTTCGTGTCCTCGAACGGCGGGAAGACGTAGGGCCGCAGCACGTCGAGCAGCTCGCGGGCGGAGATGCCGCTGAGGTCGCCGGCGAGGCTGCCGTCGGGCTGCGGGCGGAGTTCGGTGCTGCCGCCGAGGAAGAAGAACTTGCCGTTGAACAGCTTCGCTTCGGGGTGCGCGTGCCGGAACAGCGCGATCGTGGTGAACGCCGACTTCTTGTTCGACGCGACCATCTCCCACGTCACCGGGATGTACTTGGTCGCGCCGCTCGTGGTGCCGCTCGAGAGCGCGTAGTACGGCACCTTGCCGGGCCAGGTGACGTTGTCGAGCCGCGGGTACGCGTCCTTCCAGTACGAGTTCCAGAAGAACTCGTACTCGCGGACCGGAACGCGGGCCTGGTAGTCGGCGACGGAGGAGATGCGCGCGAAGTCGTGGTCGCGGCCGAACCTGGTGTTCCGCGCCCGTCGCACGAGCGACAGGAGCGTCGCGTGCTGGACGCGGCCGGCGTCCATGTTGTCGAGCGCGACGGTGCGGTGGTGAGCGTACCGCACGAGGACCGCGTCCGCCACCTTGCGGACCAGCGGACTCCCCACCAGCGGGGCCAGGAACGCAGTGCTAGCCATCCCAATCCTTGTTCAGCGAGTGCAACGCCAGGACCACCAGAATTGCTACGCACCGCCGCGATCAGGAGCAACGTCCGACCCGCCCGTTCCGAGCAGCATTCCCAGCCGCCGAACCACCTCCGCAACCACGGCATCCGGTGCCTCGCCCGCGAATTCCGCCCGCCGCGACCGCCAGTCGAGACACTTGACGTGATCGGCGAGGACCACCCCCGACACCGGCAGCCCCGCCGGCAGCGGAACCTCGAACGGATACCCCTTAGCGTGCGATGTCACGGGACAAAACAGTGCCAGTCCGACTGCGCCGTTGTACGCGGCAGGCGACAGCACCAGCGCCGGCCGCCGCCCGGCTTGCTCGTGGCCGGACTGCGGGTCGAGGCTGATCCAGACCAGGTGGCCGCGGTCGGGGCAGGTGGGCGCGGCATCGCTCACAGAAGTTCCGCCCCGGAGGGCGACCCGGCAGCCCACTCGCCGTGGAGGTTCTCGGGAGTGATGCCGGAGAGCAGCTCCGTCAACGTCGCCGGACCGGCCGGCCGCACAACCAACCTGCCCACGCTGACCTCCAACTCGGCCGCCTCGCCACCACGCAGCCCGGCACGGGTGGCGATCGACTCAGGAATCACAATCGCCACGCCGCCAGGATGCGTCTCGACGCTCGCTCGCATGGGATCTCCTGTCTGGGTCGTGCAACTCTGTCTACGTTTCTACGCCCAGCCGCTCCGCTTCACGGCACCACACCGGCCGGCTCCTCGACAACGGCAGAGCTGGCCGAGAGGTGCAAATTGATCGGCTCTTCCAGGTCCATCTCAGGGTCGGCGGCCGACGGGTCCGGACGCGGCAGCGGCTCGCCCAGACCGAGCAGCGTCTCGGCCGCGTCGATTAGCGCCGACCCGAGCATCCGGCGGGCGTCGTCCAGGTCGGCCCCGCAACTGATGGCCCCCGGGAAGTCCAGCACCTGCGCGTGGACCCCGCCCGTGACGTACTTGTACGGCGCCACGGCTTGCCCCCGAAGGGTACAAAGGCTGAAATGTCACACAGACCAACTGGCCAACCCAGCCGCTAGGAACAGTCAACTCAGCAGGTGCCAAGTGAATTACAAGGCCGCAGGAAATAATAGCGCAGGCACGGTCTGCTCCGGGGGTGCGGCGTTTAAGCTATTCGCCCCTGAGGGTATGACAGCCGATGTACTCGAGCCGCGGCGGCCCGGCCACACTCACCGGGCTGGGGAACTCGCCCTCGTCCGCAACAACAACCGCGTTGAACTCAAACTCGATCTTTGTCGCGGCGACGAGCACCGCTTGGCGGGTAGTGGCCGGGGCTCGGATGGCATCGAGGATGGCCCCCAGATCGCCACCTACGTGAAACTCGGTGAACACCCAGTCGTGGTCGTAGAAGGATTTGCCCTGATCGGCCGCGAATAGGTTGATCGGCCGGTCTTCGAGGTACGGTACCACCTCCTCAAAATAATCATCTACCTCGGCCCGGTCGGCGAACGACGCAAGCCACAGATGGCACCGCTCCATCTCCACTGCGACCCTCCGCGTTCGCTGCCTACGTCTGAATTGGCGTGTACGAGTGGCCGATTTTTGGCGCGGCAGGCCAACTCAAAACCCTACCGAACATTCGTCGGACGCAATCAAGAACGGGCACCTTTCGGTGCCCGCGTGCAACTCACTGGTCTCGATCACTTCGCCGGGGTTGTCGCCGCGATGGTGCGGAAGCCGCGGCAGAGGTAGACGCCGCCGGGGGGCAGGTTCCACGGCACGAACCGGAACTTCACGTCGTCGAAGTACCGGGCGTACATCTTGTAGTAGACGAGCGGCATCACGGTGAGCTGGCGGAACGTGCCGGTCGGCCCGAGCGCGCGGGCCGAGGTCTCCAGGACGGCGTTGCGGAGCGCCTCGGGGAACGACGGGAGCGGCAGGCCGGACAGGACGTGGTCGACCGGCGGGAGGTTCCGCTCGGCGAGGTACTGGTCGAACTTGGTCGCGTCGCCCTGGACGACGTGCAGGTTCGGGACGCCGTGGAACCGGGCCTTGAGCCGGGCGCACAGCATCGGGTCGAGTTCGATCACCAGCGCCTGGGTGTGCGGGCGGAGCCGCTGCACGAGCTGGGCGGTGACCGGGCCGGTGCCGGCCCCGAGTTCCACGATGCACCGCGCCTTGTCCCAGTCGATGCCGTCGATCATCTTCCGGGCCATCGGCCCGGAGCTGGGCGCGCACGACGCGATCTTCCGGCCCTGCGTGAGGAACGCCTTCATCATCAGCCACCAGTCCGGGCCGCGCGCGCCGGGGTGCGGCGGCGCGTCGGGCAGGCGGCTGGGAACGTTGGGGTTGGTCTTGGGGTCGACGGCCGGCATCTCGTGGGTCGTCATGCGGTGGGCCTTTGCGTGGGCTTGACGAGGAGTAACTGCGTCCAGGACGGGCGGGCGGTCGGGGTCGGGGAACTCAGAAAGTGTACAACCAGTCGGTTGATCTTCGAGGCCTTTTCGATCTGCGGGGCGTGGCCGCAGTTCTGGATCTTCAGAAAGTGCCCGTGGGGCAGGTCCTTGGACGCCTCCTCGGCGGTCCGCGGGCAGCAGATCTTGTCGTGGCTGGCGGTGACCAGCAGGGCCGGGCACTTCACGTCCTTGAGCCGCTCGCGGACCGTGTGGTCGAGCGTCCCGCGGACCGTCTTGAGGAACCCGGTCTTCCACCGGCGGCTGGCGAACTTCGACTTGTAGTACCGGAGCATGTCGCGGTCCGCGAGCCGCGGCTTCTGGAACACGCTCTTGACCACCGCGAGCGCGTCGCGGCCCACGACCCCCTCCATGATCGGCAGCTTCTCCTCGTCGCCCATCCCCGACGGGCAGATCAGGATCAGCCGCGACACGAGCTGCGGGTACTGGGCCGCGAACTCGACGGCCACCTTCCCGCCCAGGCTGCTCGACACGATGTGGTACGGCGGGGTCTGCACGAACTGGTCGAGGTACGTGTGCAACTGCCGGACCAGGTACTCGACGCTGACCGGCTCCTTCGCGGCGACGCGGCGGTGCAGCGCCTCGCCCTCGAACGCGAGGATGTTCGGCGCGTGGACCTCGAAGAACCGCCCCCAGTACTTGCGGTTGCGGTACCAGGTCTCGGCCTGCTCCGCGAGCCCGTTGATGAGGACCAGGGGCTGCTTCCGGCTGTACTGCTTGGGCCGGAGGCGGTCGATGAAGCCGTTGATCGAGGTAGCCATGTCCGGAGACTCCGCGGTGCCGGCGGTGCGTGCGTCGGAGGGGGCCGGCAACGACACTGTCAGGATAGCGTGACGTGACGGCGAGTGCAGGAAAAATCGCTACGAGCGTTCGGATTCGCTGCCCCGCGACGCACCCGCCGGCACAGCTTTCCCGCCTTCACACGAGCCTGCCACCCCGCCGTGAAGGGGTGATGTGGAACGCGAGAATGTCCGCCAGAACCCGCGCCGCGAACCCCGCCCGCCCCGCCCCGGTCCCTGTTACCGGGCGCGTGCGGACTCGCGTCCGCTCGCGGCACCGGGCATCATGAGGGTGCCGCGCCCATCTCTGCACCGGGGCCACGCCATGTTCACGCTGACGACCGCGTCGCCGCACCCCGTCTCGCACGTCCTGTTCCACCCGGACGGGTTCACGTTCGCCGTCACGCAGCCGAACTCCGGCTTCACGCTCGTGGACCGGATGACCGGCAGCGTCGTCGGCACGGTCCCTGTTCCACGGGTCGCCGAGTATTCCTCGATCATCTTTGCGGAGAACGGCGCACGGCTCGTCGCGGCGTCGGCCCGCGGCGTCACCGTGTGCGACACGGCCACCGGTGAGATCCTCGTGCAGCGCGGCAAGGCCACGCTCGCGGGTGCGGTCCTTGCCGAGCGCGCCGGCGGCCTGATCGCGGCGACGCCCAGCGGCCTCCGGACCTTGTCCCTCGGAACAGTGCTCGGTGTCGGCGGTCACATCTACCCGGTGCTAACGGAGAGAACCCACTCACTCCAGAGCAGCGCGGCGCTCGTCGCGGTGTCGCCAGGGGGCCGATGGGCAGTCGGCGTCTACGAGCGCGTGAAGCCCTCGCTCATCGACATCGGGACGCGCCGCGTCGTGCTGGCGCTCGACCACCCGTACCGCACCGAGGGCTCGCGCTTCGGGTCACCCGGGGTCACGTTCGCAACGACCGGCGACCGGTTCGCGATCTGTGACGGCATCAACGTGACCGTGTTCGACACGCCCAACAACTCGCCCGAGCCCGATGCCGAACCCGACGACGAACCCGGTCCCTCGCTTGTCCAGCGGGCGGCGACCGCGACGGCCCCGAAACCGCGGGCGATCGTCGAGCCGGTGTTCACGCTGAACCGCCCGTCGGGCGTGGCCGCGACGGATCTCTGGCGACCGCCGCTCGCGTTCACGCCCGACGGCCGCGGGTTGCTCGTTCGCCGCCCGCGGAACCGCGTCCAACTATGGGACGTGGCGACGGGCACGCAGCTCGGCGAGTGGAGTTGGCGGCTCGACAGCGTGACGTGCCTGGCGATCGCCCCCGACGGCCTCACGGCCGTTGCCGGCGCTCGCCACGGGCGCGTCGTCGTGTGGGACCTGGAGTGATCGCAGGGCGGATTGCTCCGCGATTGTGTGTGACGAGTTGCGGTCCGGTCCGGTCCGGTCCCAGCCCCAGCGCCCCGCGAGGGATCACGCTCACCCCTCGCTCGGCGCTCGGGCTCGGACCAACACAAACGCAGCGGATGAGAGACGAGGACCGGCCGTGCGACTCTTGCAACTGAAGCCGCGGCACGCGATCACCCGACTGGCGCTGTCGCCGGACGGCACCCGCGTCGCCGTCGGGCAACTCGGCCACGGGGTCCGCGTCATCGAGGCGATGAGCGGGAGCGAGTTGCGACACCTTACCGACGCGCCGAGTCGTGTGCGCAACCGAACCCTCGTCTCGCCGACGGGCCGGTACGCGCTGGTGGTGAGAGAACAGGACGCGATGTTCGCCGAGACCGCCGCGGGCGTGACCGAGTTCCACTTCCAGCCGGGGTGGCGCAAAGGGTGGCGGCGGAACCACCCGCCGGACGCGGTGGCCCCGGTCCCGGTGGACGCGGTCGGGGCGCAGTCGGCCCTGACGCTCACGTCGCGCGGGTCGAACTACTGGGTCCTGGCATCGCCGTGCGCCCTGTCGGGCGATCACCGGTACGCCGTGGGGCGGTCCTGGTCGCACCACGACGAGCGGATCGCCCTCTACGACCTCGCGAGCGAAGCCGCGGTCGGCCGGTTCCCGAACGCTCGCGGGCTCGGGATCTCGTTCCACGCGACGTTCACCGCGGGTCAACTCGTGATCGCGGACATGCGGGGCGTCAGCGTCTACGACCTTGCGACCGCGATCCCGGCACCGGCCGCGATCGAGGAACCGGCCCCCGTGCCGGCCGCCGCACCCAAGCAGGAGCGGGACGCGATCGGGCGGTTCGTTCGCAGGGTGTTCCGCACCGAGCCGCGGTCGCGGAAGGCTCGCGGGGCCGGGACGCTCGCCCCGCGACCCGTACCGATGCTCGAACCGTGGGCGATCGTCATTCCGACCACCCCGCAACCGGACACCGAGACCCCGCCGTTCGCCCTGCTGCCGTGCGGCCGGCGGATGCTCGTGCGTGGCGAAAAGAGCCGCGTCGAACTGCGGGACGTGGCGAGCGGCGAGGTGCTGACCGTGTGGAAGTGGGGGCTGCCGCGGGTGCAGGCGCTGGCAGTGTCGGCGAACGGCCTGCTGGCCGCGGCCGCCGGCGCGAAGGGGCAGTTGATGCTCTGGGACCTGGAATAGAACGGCGAGCGGGGGGCGTGAGCCCCCCGAGTGGTTGTCGGAACCAAAGACTCGGGGGGCTCACGCCCCCCGCGCGCCAAGTCAGCGGGCTCCGGCCGGGAGGCGGTGATCGCGTCGCGGGCCGGTCCCTGGATCGGGGACAGGGCGGCGTTGATCAGGTGCGTCGGCACGTTCGACACCGCCTCGCGGGCCGCCCCCTGGCGGATGTCGTCCTTCCCCTGGTCGAGCTGTCCCAGCGACAGCTTCGCCGCGCCCAGGAAGTACCACGATACGGCGTCGGTCGCGTCGGCCTTGGTGGCGTCGGTTAGCGAAGCGACCGCGTCCTTGAGCCGGCCGGTCTTGAAGGCCGCGATGCCGGCGTCGAGCGAGCGGGCCGCGGCCGCCGGGTTGCGGGCCGGCAGCACGGGCGCCCGGCGGTACGCGGCCAGCGGGTCGGTCACCGATTGCAGCCCGACCTCGGCCGCGGTCGCCCACTGCTTCTTCGCCGCGAGCGCCGCCTCGTAGTTCGGGTTCGTGATCGCCGCCTGGAACTGGGCCTTCGCCTCGGCGAGCTTGTTCTGGAACAGCAGCGCGAGGCCGGCGACCGTGCGGGCCTTGCCCACGTCCTCCGAGTCCGGGGCCGACGTGGTCAGCGACTTCGCGGCCGCGGCCAGCGCGCCCTCGGAGTCGGCCGGGCGGCGGAGTTCGACGAGCAGCGGGAGCCACAGGTCGATGGCCTGCGCCGGCGTGACCGCGTTGCCCAGGTCGGCCTTGAACTTCGCGGCGACCTCGTCGGTCCGCTTCTTCTCGGCGGCGACCGCGGCGTCGAGCGCCTTGACCTTCGCCTCGAACCCGTCGGTCAGCTTCTTCGCGTCGGCCGCGTAGGTGTCGGCGGCCTTCTTGAGGTCCGCGGTCTGGTCGTCCTTGAGCTTCGAGACGGCGGTCGCGTGCTCGTCGGCGAGCTTCTTCATCGCCTCGCCGTGCTCGGCCGTGAGCTTTTTCACCTCGGTCGCGAGCTTGTCGGTGGCGGTCTTCGCGGTCCGCTCGGCCCTCGTGAGGCGGTCGGCGAGGTCCACGAGTTGCCCGGCCGTGAGGCCGAACCCGGCGACGGCCATCATCTCGGACGAGAGCAGGCTGCTGAGCGCCGGCCCGGTGGCCCGGTCGAGCGCCCGCTTCTGCGCCGCGAGCAACTCGGCCGTGTCGTACTTTTCGGGGAGCAGCTTGGCGGCCTGGAGCTCCTTCACGACCCCCATTACCACTTCCTCGGCCCCCTTGCGGCCCTTCTCCTCGGCCTCCAGCTTCTTCTCGACGGCGACTTTCGCCTCCTCGGCCTCCTTCGCGTCCTTGGTGAGCTTCTCGACCTTCTCGGCCGCGTCCTTGAGTTCCTTGGAGGCGACGGTGAGCTTCTCGCTCGCGTCCTTGAGGTCGGTCATCAGCTTGACCGCCCCGGCGGCCTTCTTCTCCAGTTCGCCGAGCGCCTTGAGGGCACCGTCCTTCTTGAACGCCTCGGCGACGGTCGCGTTCTCGGCGATGGCGGCCTGCAACTCCCAGAACGCCTTCAGGTCGTCGCAACTGCGGGTGAAGATCTGCTCCAGCGGGTCGGACAGCGGGTTGAGCCCGCGGCCGGCCGCGGCCCGCGCCTGCTTGATGTGCGTGGCCCGGGCCTTCGCGATCACCTCGATCGCCTCGGTGTACTTCTCGTTCCGCGCGAGCCGCACGGCCTTCCAGAAGTAGACGCCGGCCTCGACGTCCTCTTCCTTCTCCTTCGCGGGCGGCTCGTCCTGGAGCAGCACGACCGCGGCGAGGAGCAGTTCGCGGGCGTCGGTCGGGGGCACGCGCCGGGAGTTGCCGTCGGGCACCGCCGGGGGCGCGGGCGGCCGGGACTCGTCGAGCCGGTCGAGGGCCGCGTCGAACGTGCTGGCGTACCTCGGGTAGTTCCCCTTGGCGTTCTGGTACAACCGCTCGGCCTTCTTCTCTTCGCCGCCGAGCTGGTACACGATGCCGAGGTGGAGGGTCGCCTTGACCGCGGCCCGCTCGGCCTCGGGGGTGTTGACCTTCTCGAGGTCGCTGATGGCGGCCTGGAGCTTGTTCGCGGCGGCCTGCATCCCGGGGCTGTTCGGGGCGATCGTCATCGCAGCCGAGTCCTTATTTTCCTGGACGACCGCGAACAGCTCGGCCTCGCCCTGCGCGGCCTTCGCGACCGGCGAGGGGTCCTTGATGGCGGCGGCGAGTTTCTTCGCCGCCGCGGCGTCGCCGGAGCGGACCGCGGCCGCGACGGCGGCGTGGCCGGGCGCCTTCGGGTCGGGGTCCGTGTCGCCGGCGTCGCCGCCCTTCTTTCCGGGGGGGGCCACCTGCGCGCCCCTGTCGGGCGGCGGGAGGAAGCCACCGAAGTACGCACCGGCGAACCCGCCGCCCGCGAGCACCGCCCCGACTAGCGTGCCGCCGACCCACCCGCCCTTGCCGCCGCGGCGCGGCTCGGGCCGCACCGACAAGTCGGGCTTGGTCCGCTTCGTGTACAGGCCGTCATCGGAGTCGCCGCGGGCCGGCTCGGCGTACTCCTCGGGCTCGGGTTCGGCCGGGGCCGCGGCCGGCCCCCGCTGCACCATCGACTCGGACTCCCAGTTCGCGACCGCCACGGGGCCGACCGCCGACCCGGTCGCCGACACCGGCATCTGCGGCATCGACCCGGACACCCAGTCCAGTTCGACCGACGCGGTGGACGGCTCGCCGGACTTGGACGGGGCCTTCGCGCCGGGCTTCGGGAGCGACGGGATCGGGCCGGTCCCCCCGACCGGGGGCAACTCGCCCGGCCCCGGCGTGGGCCGCCGGATCTGGGTGCCGGCGAGCCCGGCGATGGTCGGCTTGGAGCCCCGGGCGGGGGGCACGTCGTCCAACTCCGGGAGGTCGATCTCGGCGGAACTGGTCGAGGTGGTCCACTCCGCGGGCATGAGGTCGTCCACGGACGGCACCGCGTGCTCCTCGGTCACCGGCAGCTTGGACCGGTCCGACGCGAGCTTGCCGAAGAACTGCGACGCGGTGGACTCGTCCTCGGCCGACGGGAAGTCGGAGAACTCGACCGACGAGTCGCCCTCGTCGACCGCGGCGGGCAGGGGGCGGACCGGCTCGGTCGGGTCGAGCGGCTTCTTCGGGGGCGGGGCCATCAGGTCGCCGTCGTCGTCCTCCAGGCTGACCTCGGGGACGGTCCCGGCGTCGTGCGAGACCTCGCCCTCGGCCCCGACGTCCCCGGGGTGGACGCTCCACACGATCGACGCCGAGTCCGGGGCCTGCGGCCCGTCGCGCATCTCGGGCGGCAGTTCGAGGCCGAACTCGCTGCCGTCGTTCTCGCCGCCCACGGTCCGCTCGAACCCGGGGGCGTCGAGCCGCACCTCGGACGCGCCGTCGTACCGGTCGCCCCCCATGCTCGACAGGTCGGCGAGGATGCTGGAGGCGTCCGGGGTAGCCCGCGGCGTGGCCCCGAAGTCGGGGGTCAGGCCGAGTTCGCGGAGGTCCGTGTCGTCGGGCCGGAGGGGCTTGATCCTCTGGGGCTGGGTCGGGGAGTGGGCCTCGGCCTCGGGCGACCCAGTGTCGGGCGGGAGCGGGGCCAGCGCGTCGCCGCTGGAGAAGTGGTCCGTCGGGACCGGCGCGTCGCTGTCCAGGCCGTCGAACAGGCTGTCGTCCTCGAACACCGGCTCATCCCCGGAGCGCAGCTCGGGCGGCACGACCTCGAGCACGGGCTCCGACTCCGGCGCGGGCATCACGCCCAGGGTCAGTTCGGAGGGCGACCCGGCGGGGGCCGCGTGTTCCGGGGGCAGGGGCAGGTTGTTGTCGGCCGCGTAGTCGAGGGCCGCGCCGAGGAGCACGTCGGACGTCGCGGCGAGGTCGGCGTCGGGGACCGGGCCGCCCGAGAAGATGTCGGACCCCTCGATGAAGTTCAGCAACTCGCCGGCCCTGTTCGCCTTGTCCGGCGGGCTCCCGAACAGGTCGGAGTCGCTCAGGCCGGCGTCCGCGTTCAGCCTCGGGTCCGGGAGCCGGTTCAACTCGTTGGCGTCGAACCACCCCGACGCGGGGGCGACCGGGGCCGTGCCGGCCCCGCTGTCCGGCCCGCGGGCCGCATCGACCTCGACGGGCGGGGGGACGGGGTTGGCCGGCGGCCGGAACAGGTTCGCGGAGTCGTTCTCGACCGCGTCCGGGAGTTCCGGCAGGTCCACCAGCCCGGCCTCGGTGAACGAGGACGGGTCCTTGAGGGACGGCGCGAGGTCGGGGCCGGCGTCGAAGTCCGGCAGCGCAGCGTGGGTGGGGTCGAGGTGCGGGGCCCGCTCGGACCACACCTCGCCCTCCTGGCCCAGTTCGTCGGGCGGGAGGTCGCCGGACAGCTCGGCCAGGTCGACGGGCCCGAGGTCGGGCAGGTTCTCGATCCGCACCTCGTCCGCGGGGTCGTCCTCCGGGAGCGGCGGGAGGTCCGCCTCGTCCCGCGGGTCCACCGGCTTCGGGTCGTTCTCGTTCGGGTTGTTCGCCATGATGTCCGCTCCGCGCGTCGCGGGAAAGCACCGTTCACGGGTGGGGCGTGAGGACTCGTATATTCAGAAATGGTAACCGCCTTTGCCCCCCTTCGCGACGGCGCGTCAAGATCTTTCGTGCATTTCTTGAAGGGCGCGTCGAACCGACGGAATCAGCCCGCTCAACCCGGGCGTTCCGGACAACCGGCACGGCGGTCCCGACCCGACCCGGGACGGCCCCAGGGGGCGGCCGAACGAGCTAAATGGCTGGTCGAATGCTTGATCCGGAACAGGACGTGCTTCCTCTTTGGGCAAGATTCTTCTGTCACAATCTCACGGTCTGCTGCCGTCTCATCGCAAGTCTCATGATCATAGCAACTTACCGCAAAAGAACGTGCATTATTTTGGTCGGCACTCGCGTTGCAATCACTTTTCCCGTCTTGCGATTCCCGTGCGGTCCCCCTCCCGATCCCCGAGCACGGCTGCTCGATCACGGGTGCGGAATAAAGGCCGACCAAGCCGTGCCCGGCCTTGTGATCGTTTGACGGCTCCGAGTTTTATCCGATCCGTACCCCGGTGCTTGTTGCCGGCTATGAAACGGGGTAGGATGCCGGGCGCACGGGGCTGACGTACCCTGCCCCCGGCAGGGTGACTCGCAGGACAATGTCGGCCCGCGACCTTCGGCGACGCCCCAATCGTTGCCGTTCCCGCAATCCACGGCAGGTGTTATCGTGCAACCTCTATTCGACGGCATCTCATCCGACGTGGCCCGCATCGACCAGGAAGTCGTCGAGCTGCCCCTGCTGCTGCCCCGCTGGCAGGCGATGGAACTCGAAGCGGCCGCCAGCCGCCGCGGGATGACCACCGGCCAGATGCTCCGCCGGTTCATCGGTGAGCTCCTCGCGGCCCAGCCCGCTTCCGCCGGCCGCGCCTGACCTCCGACCGCACCTGCCTCCGCGGGCACGGCTCTCGTGCTGTGCCCCCGACCCGACCGCCGGCCCAGCGCCCGCGTCGGCACTTCCGCCTCTGTTCACTTCCCCGCGCCTTCGCATACCCTATCCGCACAGCACCTCCCCTCCCCCGCACACCGTGGGTCCACCGATGTTCGTTTCCCTCCTCCTGGCGGTCGCCGCCGCCGGTGCCGCTCCGCAACCGTTCCCGCTCTGGGACGGCAAGGCCCCGCACGCCGTCGGCGACGCCGAGACCGACAAGCCGACCCTGACGCCGTACCTCGTGCCGAAGGACAAGGCGACCGGGGCCGGGGTCGTGATCTGTCCCGGCGGCGGGTACGGGTTCCTGGCGATGGACCACGAAGGCAAGCAGGTCGCGGAGTTCCTCAACGGGCTCGGCGTCCACGCCTTCGTGCTGAAGTACCGCATCACCGGCAAGGACCGCCCCGGCCCGCTGCTGGCCGCCCCGCTCGCCGACGCGCATCGGGCGATCCGCACCGTGCGGGCGAGGGCCGCGGACTACGGCGTCGACCCGAAGCGCGTCGGCATCTGGGGCTTCTCGGCCGGCGGGCACCTCGCGAGCACGGCCGGCACGCACTTCGACGCGGGACTCGCCGAGGGCGACGCGATCGACAAGACGAGCTGCCGGCCCGACTTCTTGATCCTCGCGTACCCGGTCGTGACGATGGAGCCGGGCGTCACCCACGGCGGCTCGCGGAAGAACCTGCTCGGCGAGAAGCCCGACGAAAAGCAGGTCGAGCTGTACTCGAACGAGAAGCAGGTGACGAAGGAGACGCCGCCGACGTTCATCTTCCACACGAGCGCCGACACCGCCGTCGTGCCCGAGAACGCGGTGCGGTTCTACCTGGCGTGCAAGAAGGCCGGCGTGCCGATCGAGATGCACATCTACGAGAAGGGCAAGCACGGCGTCGGCCTGGGCCGCGACCCAATGTGGACCGGCGGCGAGACGTCGGTCGCGTCGTGGCCCGACCGCCTCGGCGAGTGGATGAAGGCCCGCGGCCTGCTCGACGCGAAGAAGTAACGCACCGGAGAGCGGCCGTGCGACTTCTCAAGGGCAAGAGCGGGCGGGTCACGGTACTGGCGTTCAGCCCCGACGGCAGGACGCTGGCAGCGGGCACGTACCTCCGCCTCGACCTGTGGGACGTGGCCGCCGGCACCGTCGATTCGGCGGAGATGGTCTACTGGGCCGCCCTGCCAGGCAGCCTGCGGTTCGACCCAAAGGGGCGGCACCTGCTGCTCGGCGTCGGGTACAACGGCGGCGTTCGGGTCTTCAACGCCCGGACCTGGGGCTTCCAGGAGACCGCCAAGTTCGACTCCAATCTCGTGGCCGTCTCACCGACCGGGCTGGTGCTGGCGGCCGGCGGCCGGATCGGTGCGTTCGACCTCACCGCGAAGGGACTCGGCCCCCGGAAGTGGACGAAGTCGCTGAGCCCCGACATTCTCGAAGGACTGGACTTCTACCCCGACGGCAAGCGGTTCGTCACGATCGAGCGACACTTTGTGAGGGGGACGCGGAACGAGTGGCAGGTCCTGGTGCGGGTGCGGGCCGCCGAGAGCGGCCTCGTGTTGCACTCGGCACCGTCCACCGGCGAAGTCGGGAACCAACCCAGTGTTTCGCCGGACGGAGCGTGGGTCGCGTACGCGGCCGAGAAGTTCGTGATCGTCCACGAGGGTGCCGACGTCACGCGGTTCGTGAAGGTTCCGAACGCGAGCAAGAAGCCGGTCACCGGCATCGCGTTCCACCCGGCGGGCCGGTTCCTCGCGGTGGCGAGCGGCGACACCACGGTGCGGTTCCACGACCGCGACGCGAACTGGGCGGTCGCCAGGACCTTCGACTGGCAGGTCCGCGGGCTGAAGTCGGTCGCGTTCAGCCCGGACGGGAACGTCGCCGCGGCCGGCGGCGAGAAGGGTCAGGTCGTGCTCTGGGACGTGGACGAGTAAGGGACCGGAGGCCGCCCGTGCGAGTCTTCAGCACGCAGAAGAAGCCAGTTGAGGTGCTGACGTTCACCCCCGACGGCACGCGGCTGGCGCTCGTCAAGACGGTCAAAGTTTCCCGCGAGCGGGTGGACTCGGTCGTGCAGTTGCTCGACGTGTCCACGGGAGCCCTTGCCACTTGCGGCCCGCCCCTGCCCGGCGCGACCGCGAAGCAGGTGCAGTTCGACCCAAGCGGCCGCTGGATGCTGGTCAACGGCGGGTACGGGGGGCTCCTCGCGGTGGACACTCGAACGGGGGCGGCGGCCGAGCCCACGGCGTTCGGCCAGAACCGCGTGATCGGCGTGATCGCGGTCGCACCCGGCGGGGATTGCGTGGTGGTTCACGACTCCACCGTCACCACCGCGCCGAGTCGCCGGGTCGCCCTCGAATTAACGGCAACGGGCCTCGGCCCTGTGCGGTGGGAGCAGACGCCGTGGAGCGGCAAAACCAGCTACTCGGGCCAGGGCGGAATCGGCGGGCTGGCGTTCCTACCCGGCGGGAAGCGGTTCGCGACGGTCGAGTACCTGTCGGCCCGGTACGCCGACTCGAACCACACCAGCCTCATCAGCCCGGAGGAGACCTATCTCCGCACGCGGTCGGTCGCCGACGGCGAGCTGCTGGACGAGACCCGCTTCGTGGGCGACGACGGACCTGCCGGTACTCTCGACATTTCCGCCGACGGGGAGTGGTTCGCGTCCCTGACATTGTTCTCCGTGTCCCTCCGCCGCCTGGCCGACCCCACGAAGGCGTTCACGTTCCGCCGCACGAACCGGATGGAGCTGACGGCGATGGCGTTCCACCCGTCGGGCCGCTACCTCGCGGTGGGGAGTAACGACGGGACGGTGCGGTTCCGCGACCGCGACGCGAACTGGGCGGTCGCCCGCACGTTCGACTGGAACATCGGCCGCGCCCGGTCGGTCGCGTTCAGCCCGGACGGGAACGTGGCCGCGGCCGGCGGCGAGAAGGGGCAGGTCGTGCTCTGGGACGTGGACGCTTAGAACCCGGCGGCGTCGAGCAGTTCGCGGCCGCGGACCAGCGCGAACGCCTTCTCCAGGTCGTCGCGGAACAGGTAGTCGACCTCGTGGTGCGGGCACGCGGCGCGGACCACGCGGTGCGCCGCCTCGACCCCGCGGCCGGGCCGCAGCGGCAGGCGGTAGTCGAGCGCCTGCGCCGCGGTCAGCACCTCGATGGCGAGTACCGTCTCGACGTTGTCGAACACCCGCAGCAGCTTCACCGCCGAGATGCTCCCCATGCTGACGTGGTCCTCCTGGCCGAGGCTCGTGGGGATCGAGTCGACGCTCGCCGGGTGGCACAGCCCCTTGTTCTCGCTCACGAGCGCCGCGGCCGTGTACTGCGGGATCATGAACCCCGAGTTCAGCCCGGTCTCGCGCATCAGCAACTTCGGCAGCCCGTCGTGGCCTTCGAGCAGCAGGTAGATGCGGCGCTCGGAGATGCTCGCCAGTTCCGCCAGCGCGATCGCGGCGAAGTCGAGTGCGAGTGCGAGCGGCTGGCCGTGAAAGTTCCCGCCGCTGACGATGTCGCCGTTGTCGAACACGAGCGGGTTGTCGGTGACGCCGTTCAGCTCGGTTTCGAGCACGCCGATCGCGTACCCGAGCGCGTCGCGGCTCGCGCCGTGGACCTGCGGCACGCACCGCAGGCAGTACGGGTCCTGCACCTTCCCGCAGTTCCGGTGCGCTTCGAGGATCTCGCTCGCCTCCAGCAGCCGCCGCACGTTCGCTGCAACAACGCCGTGCCCGGGGTGCGGGCGGACGGCGTGGATGCGGGGGTCGAACGGCCGGATGCTCCCCTGGAGCGCTTCGAGCGACATCGCGGCACTCAGGTCGAACAGGTCGACGAACCGCGTACACTTCTCCAGAACGAACGCCCCGTACCCGCTCATGAGCTGGGTGCCGTTGATGAGCGCGAGGCCATCCTTCGCGCCGAGTTCGAGCGGCGGCAGGTCGTGCGCTCGAAGCACGTCGGCCGCGGGGACGGGTGCGGTGCGGGCGTCGTTCCAGAACTCGCCGTGGCCGATGAGCGGCAGGCACAGGTGCGCGAGTGGCGCGAGATCGCCGCTCGCCCCGACGCTGCCTCGACTGGGGACCACCGGCACCAACCCGCGTTCGTCGAAGTCGAGGAGCCGGCGGAACGTTGGCAGCGACACGCCGGAGTAGCCGAGCCCGAGCCCGTGGACCTTCGCCCGCAGCATGACGCGGGTGATTTCGGGCGGCACGGGTTCGCCGACGCCGACGGCGTGACTGAGCAGCAGGTTCCGCTGGAGCAGGTGGAGCTGGAGGTCCGGGACGCGCTTGTTCGCGAGGACGCCGAAGCCGGTGTTGATGCCGTAGTGCGCGCGGCCGTCGGCGGTCGCCGCCTCGACCCGCGCGCGACTCGCCTCGACCGCCGACGTGTCGGAGCGGAAGTACGCGGCGCTCGCCGCGAGGTCGGCGTGCAAGGTGCGGACGGTGATGCGGGGCGGCGGCATTGCGGTTACCTGATTTGGGCGAGCCGGGAGCGTGAGCGACCGGAGCAACGTCACTCCGGTCGCTCCCGCTCCCCGCTCGCCAATACCACCACGGGTTGCACCATGTCCGACGCCACGTTCACGCTGCGGTCCCCGATGCCCGTGTCGGCGGATGAATTGTACGCCTGGCACGGCCGCCCGCTCGCGTTCCAGCGGTTGCAGCCGCCGTGGGAGCACGTCGAGCAGACCGCCAGTCACGGCGCGTTCGGCACCGACGGGCACCGCGTCGAGATGCGGACCGCTCTGTTCGGCCCGGTGACGGCGGCGTGGGTCGCGGAGTTGTACGACTTCCAACCCGGCCGCCAGTTCCAGGACCGGCAGGTGAAGGGGCCGTTCGCGTTCTGGAACCACACGCACCGCTGCATCCCCGACGGGCCGAACGCGTCGTTCCTCGAAGACCACATCACCTACCGCGTGCCGCTCGGGTCGGTCGGCAGCGCGTTCGGCGGCGGGATGGTGGGGCGGCGGCTCGGAGCGATGTTCGCGTACCGCCACGCCGTCACCGCGAGCGACCTGCGGCGGCACAACCTGTACCGCGACCGCCCGCGGCTCACGGTCGCGATCACCGGCTCGCGCGGGCTCGTCGGCTCGGACCTCGTGCCGTTCCTCCTCACGGGCGGGCACCGCGTCGTGCGGCTCGTCAGCGGGAGCACCACGCCAAAGTTCGACGACGGGACGAAGTGGGTGAAGTGGAACCCGTCGGGGCCGCTCGACCCGGCCGCGCTGGACGGCGTCGACGCGGTGATTCACCTCGCGGGGGACAACGTCGCATCTGGACGGTGGAACGAGGAGAAGAAGCAGAAGATCCGCGAGAGCCGCACCGTGCCGACGCGCCACCTCGCGACGGCGATCGCCGCCCTGCCCGCGGCCTCGCGGCCGAAGGCGTTCGTCTGCGCGTCTGCGGTCGGCTTCTACGGCTCCCGCGGCGACGAGGTATTGACCGAAGACTCCGCGGCCGGTGAGGGCTACTTCCCCGACGTGTGCAAGGAGTGGGAGGAGGCGACGCACCCGGCCCGCGACGCCGGCGTGCGGACCGCGAACATGCGGATCGGCGTCGTCCTCAGCCCCCGCGACGGGGCGCTCGGGAAGCAACTCCCGGCGTTCCGGGCCGGTGCGGGTGCGGTCCTCGGGTCGGGGACTCAGTGGGTGCCGTGGGTCACCATCGGCGACCTTGTGGGCGCGTTGCACCACTGCCTCATGACCGAGAGCGTGAGCGGGCCGGTCAACGGGTGTTCGCCGAATCCGGTCACGAACCGCGAGTTCACGAAGGCGCTCGGAGCGGTCCTGCGGAGGCCCGCGGTTCTGCGGCTCCCGCGGGTCGCGTTGAGGTTGATGTTTGGAGGGATCGCGGACGACGGCCTCCTGGCGAGCCTGCGAACTTCACCAAAAAAGCTACTCGACACCGGACTCGCCTTCGACCACAGTGAATTGCCGCGGGCCCTGCGTTTTCTGCTGGGCCGGTGACCACACAACCCGCACGCGCCATGTTCCGAACACTGACGCCCGTTCTGCTTGTCGCGCTCGTGCCGGGACTGACCGCGGCGCAGCCCAGGCCCGCCGAAACCGATCTGGTAAAACTTGCCCGGAAGTACGACCTGGAGGTCGTGACCCGTGCCCCGGTCTTCCCGGTGAAGACGACGCACGGGACCATCGACGGGGCCGAGGCGGACCGCAGGGACGCCGCGTCCTACGCGACGATCTTCGCGTTCGAGTGGTCGCTGTACCCGCCCGAGTTGGTGAAGAAGGCGGGGGTGAAGTCGGTCGTGTTCTGCAAGAACCTGTCGTTCGCCGGCCAGAACCGCACCGCGATCCCCGACTTCGAGCACGACACGCTGTACCTCGACGTCACCCGCGGCCGCCACGACGACCTGTACGTTCGCAAGGTGATCCACCACGAGTTCTTCCACTTCGTCGACCTGAAGGACGACGGCCGCCTGTACGAGGACGAGCGGTGGACGCGGCTGAACCCGCCCGGGTTCAAGTACGGCCCCGGCGGCGCGAAGGTGCAGAACGACCCGACCGTTACCACGACCGGCAAGGACGACCCGGGGTTCATGAACCGCTACGCGGCGTCGGGCGTGGAAGAGGACAAGGCCGAGGTGTTCGCGCACATGATGGTCGAGCCGACCGCGGTCGCGGCGCGGGTGGAGAAGGACAAGTACAGCCGGCTGAAGGTGGAGCGGATGCGGGAGGTGCTGGTCGGGTTCTCGCTGCACGCCGGCACCGACTACTGGGCCGCCGTCGAGAAGGTCGAGCGGCCCGCGGCGAAGCCGTGAGCGAATAATTGCCGGTGCGCAACACTTCGGGGGGCTCACGCCCCCCGCTCGCCAAAACCAACTCAGTCCCACAGTTCGACCGTGCCGAGCGGCATCGTCAGCTTGTTCAGCAGCGTCTCCCACGAGGCGCGGCTCGCCCACCACCCGGCCCCGATCGCGTCCGGGGCCGCGTCGGCGACGTACCCGAACGACACGCTCTCGGTCTCGTAGAACTCGCGGGCGACCGGGTTCGGCTCGCGGCCCTCGACCATCGGGCTCACCGGCGGCGTCGCACCGGCCACGTTCGCCATCCCCAGAACCAGCCCCAGACCCAACAGACACTTACGCATCGCCATGAACGTCCCCCTCGGACCCCGGGGCCGTCCCCGCGGCACCGGAAGGGGGGAACGATACCGATAGCGGTCGAAAACACAAGGGAAATTCTCAGCACCGTCTCAATTGGGTGTGCCTCTTGTGTTGGGCATCTTGGCGAGCGGGGGACGTAAGTCCCCCGGTGGAATCGCGATTCTCATCCACCGGGGGACTTTCGTCCCCCGCTCGCCCAAACCCACAGGCACACGGCCCAGTCACTTCACCTCTCCATTGCGTCGCGGCGGCCGATCGGGTAATCAGCGGGCCGCACCCGGAAGGCAGGGAGGCCGCATGCCGCTACTGGAAGTCAACGGGCTACAGAAGATCTACGGCCGCCGCAAGGTCGTGAAGGGGGTCTCGTTCGACGTCAACCCCGGCGAGGTCGTCGGCCTGCTCGGCCCGAACGGGGCCGGCAAGACGACGAGCTTCCGCATGGCCACCGGCCAGATCGTGCCCAACGCCGGCACCGTCACGTTCAACAACGAGGACGTGACGCAGCTCCCGATGTTCCAGCGCGCCCGCCGCGGCATGGGCTACCTGTCGCAAGAGCCGAGCGTGTTCCGCAAGCTGAGCGTCGAGAAGAACCTGCTCGCGATCCTCGAGGCCCTGCCCCGGAGCCGGAGCCTGGGCCGCAAGCTCACCCGCACCGAGCGGTGGGACCGGACCGACGCGGCCCTGAAGCGGTTCAAGCTCGACCACGTCCGCAAGAACGTCGCGGCCCGGTGCTCGGGCGGCGAGAAGCGGCGGCTCGAGATCGCCCGGTGCCTCGTGTGCGAGCCGCTCCTGATCCTGCTCGACGAGCCGTTCGCGGCCGTCGACCCGATCACCACCGAGGACATCCGCAAGAACATCCGCGAGCTGGCCGACTCGGGGATCGGCATCCTCATCACCGACCACAACGTCCGCGAGGTGTTCCGCACCGCCGACCGCGTGTACCTCATCACCGACGGGCTCGTCGTTACGAAGGGCACGCCGCACCAACTGGTGAACGACGAGATCGCGATCAAGGCGTACCTGGGCCGCAGCTTCGAGGAGGACGGGTTCACCCGCCACTTCGCGAGCCGCAACCGCGTGCTCGACGGCGAGACCGAACCCGCGCCCGCCACGACCGCAACGGCCACGCTCACCGAGCCCGAGGCGGAGCCGGACGTGCTGCGGTTCCCGTCGCACACGCCGCCCCCGGCCGGCGGGCTGCTCGCGCCGCTCGGCGGCACCGCCGGCGCGATCTTGGAGGCCGAGCGGCTCCGGGTCGCCGTCGAGCAACTCATGGACGACCGCACGCTGCGGGCCGGGATGGTCGAGTTGAACAACCGCGGCGAGCGCGCGATTCCGGCGCTCCTCGAAGCGCTGGAGCGCCGCGACGCGGTCCTGCGGCGGCGGGCGTTCGAGTTCCTCAAGCACGTCGCCCGCACCCACGCCCCGCTCGAGTTCGACCCGGACGCGCCCGACGAGGTCCGGCTGCGCCAGGTCGCGTACCTGCGGGTCAAGTTGCGGGCATAGGACGTTGGGAGTGTTGATTCGTCTGGAGTGCAACCCAACCGGGTGCGAGAGTACCGGGCGGGGATGAACTCGCGGCACTAAACACTTAGAATCGGTAGGGAATGTGTTACCGTGTCGGGTGAGCGGAGTGCGTGGTTGCCCCTCACCCGCCGCGAAGCGCGGCGACCTCTCCCCGTCGGAACGGGGCGAGGTGGGGTGACTGGTCCTGATCGTTGCTTCACCCTCTCGCACAGCATGCGAGAAATCCGGCGCGCCCCACCTCGCCCCGTTCCGACGGGGAGAGGTCGCGACGAGGCTCTGCGAGTCGCGGGTGAGGGGCGACCGCGAAAGCTACACACCAACCACGCGGCCCCTTCGGACACCGACACTCAACTCGCTTTAACACTCCCAACACTCCGCACTCCATGACCCCCACCGAACTCGCCGACAACTACCTTGCCGGGGCCGCCGCGCTCCGCTCCGCCGTCGCGGGGATGACCCGCGAACAACTCGTCGCCCGGCCGATCCCGGGCAAGTGGAGCACGCTCGAAGTCGTCGCGCACCTCGCCGACTTCGACCCGATCCTCATCGACCGCATGAAGCGGATCCTCGCCTACACCAGCGACGTGCCGCTGCTGCTCGTCGCCGACGAAGAGTTGTACGCCAAGGAAATGAACTACCACGACCGCGACGTTGAAGAAGAACTGGCCGTCGTGGAGAGCTTGCGGCGGCACATGGCCCGCATCATCCGCGGCCTCACGCCCGAGCAGCTTCAACTCGTCGGGTGTCACAACAAGCGCGGCCTGATGACGCTGGAGAAGGTGATCCAGATGGCGACCAACCACCTCACGCACCACGTGCCGTTCATCGCCGAGAAGCGCAAGGCGCTCGGGGTGTAACCACCGGTGTGGTCAGGAGTCACGCACGATGCGACGCATTGGCCCGATCCTGCTCGCCGCACTCCTCCCGGCGACCGGCTGTTCGGCCCTTGTCGCCGGTCGTGGCGTCAACGTGAACGAACTTTCGACGAAGGACGAGGTGCGGCAGGCGTTCGGCACGCCCGCATTCACCTGCGACGAGTTTCACGATGAGTTTCGGACGCACCGCAAACTCGCGGAGCAATGGAAACTGGAGTACCTCGCCATGCCTGCGGTAATAACGCTCGGCCTGAGCGAGGTCGTTCTTTTTCCGACCGAAGTCTACTGCGCGGCAAAGCAGCGAATCAGAGGTGCCCACGTCCGCTTCTTCTACGACGAGAACGGCAAGGTCACCTACGTCCTTGTGGACGGTGAGAGACCGATCCTGTCGCCGCACCGTAGCCTACCCGGGTCGGAGCCGCCCCCAGAGAGCCCGCAGACCGCGAGCGACCGGCCCTGACGTTACCCCTGGTCCCCGAACGGGTCGGGGTTGTCGTCGAACCGCTCCAGGTCGCGGTCGGTCCAGCCGAAGTGGTGCGCGATCTCGTGGACGACCGTCTTGCGGATCTCGATCCGCAGCTCCCGCGGGTCCGGGAAGTCCTCTTCGAGCGGGTACTTGAAGATCAGGATGCGGTTCGGGCTGTCCAGCATGTCCAGGTCCGACGTGTCCACGCCCAGCGGCATGAAGTAGCCGTACACCGTCTCGCCGGCGGCGATCTCCTCGTCGGTGAACCCGGCGTCGCGGAGGAAGTCGTGCGTCGGCGCGTCCTCGACGTCGATCACGACGTTGTCGAGGTGCCGCTTGATCGCCTCGGGGAGCGAGTCGATCGCCTCGCCGACGACCGCCATGAACTTCTTCATCGGCATGCGCTTCATGCCGTCATGCTGGGGCACGGGGCGGCCCGTGTCAACAGTTCGCGCGCGGCCCGCTTGTCGGTCGGGTCTGGCCCGCTATAGTGAGTGTTCCGATTCCGCCCCTCGCCGGGGCGATCGACGATATTTGCGAGACACGGTCATGGCCAAGACGTGCGTTTTCACGGGTCGGAAGTCGGTCTTCGGCAACCAGAAGACCTACCGCGGTAAGGCGAAGTACCTCGGCGGCGTCGGCAAGAAGATCACCGGCACGTCGCGCCGGAAGTTCAAGCCGAACCTCCAGAAGGTCCTGTGCATGGTGGACGGCGAGGCGAAGCGCGTGTGGGTCTCGTGCGCCGCGATCCACGCCGGCCTCGTCGTGAAGCCGCTGAAGGTCAAGCCGTTCGGCGACGTGAAGGTGTGACCAATCATCGTCATCAGGTCATCAGGTCGCAAGTCGTCAAGTCGGAACCGGTTTGCGACTTGACGACTTGCGACCTGATGACCTGGGACGAACTGCCATGTCTCTGACACTGGACCAGGTCCGCAAGGTCGCGACCCTCGCCCGACTGGAACTGCCCGAGGCCGACCTCGTGCGGATGCAGTCGCAGCTGTCCGCAATTCTCGACTACGTCGCGCAACTCGACGAACTCAACACCGACGGCGTCGAGCCGCTGGCGCACCCGCTCCCGCTCCAGAACGTGTTCCGCCCCGACGTGCCGGTCCCCTCCCTGACGCCGGACGAGGCGCTGCAGAACGCCCCCAAGCGCGAGAAGGGGAGCGACTACTTCAGCGTCCCCGCCGTCTTCGACACCGACGAACCCGTCAGCCACTGACCCAACCGCGTCGTCAGGTCCTCAGGTCTTCAAGTCGGGAGCCGTGCGGCCCCGCTTGCGGCGTGGCGACGTGACGACGTGATGACTTGACGACACCGGGTGAGACCATGATCGAACGCACCGCCAGCGAACTCCTCGCGCTCCAGGCCGCGGGCACGGCAACCGCCGCCGAGATCGCCGACGCCTTCCTCGCCGCGTACCGGGACCGCGAGCCGAAGCTCCGGTCGTTCGTGTCGCTCGACGAGGCCGCAGTCCGCTCGCAGGCCGCCGCCGTTGATGCCAAGCGCGCCGCCGGCAAGCCGCTCGGCAAGCTCGCCGGCGTGCCGGTCGCGGTCAAAGACGTGCTCTGCACGAAGGGCGTGGCCACGACGTGCTCGTCGAAGGTGCTCGCCAACTTCGTCCCGCCCTACGACGCGCACGTCGTCGAGCGGCTGAGGGCCGAGGACGCGGTCCTGTTCGGCAAGACGAACATGGACGAGTTCGCGATGGGCTCGTCCACCGAGAACAGCGCGGTTCAGAGTACCCGGAACCCGTGGGCCACGGACCGCATCCCCGGCGGGTCGTCGGGCGGCTCGGCGGCGTGCGTCGCGGGCTGCCAGGCCCCGCTCTCGCTGGGCACCGACACGGGCGGCTCGATCCGCCAGCCGGCGGCCCTGTGCGGGATCGTCGGCATCAAGCCGACCTACGGCCGCGTCAGCCGGTACGGGCTCATAGCGTTCGCCAGCTCGCTCGACCAGGTCGGCCCGTTCGCCCACGACGTGACCGACAGCGCGCTCCTGCTGGAAGCGATCAGCGGGCACGACAAGCGGGACAGCACCTGCGTGAACGAGCCCGTGCCCGACTACCGCAGGGCGCTCAACGAGCCGGTGAAGGGGCTGAAGATCGGCGTGCCGCGGGAGTTCTTCGACAAGGGGCTCGACGGCGAGGTCGAGGCGGCCGTCCGCGACGCGCTCAACGAGTACCAGAAGCAGGGCGCGACGCTCGTCGACGTGTCGCTCCCCCACAGCAAGTACGCCCTCGCCGCGTACTACATCGTCGCGCCGGCCGAGGCGTCGAGCAACCTGGCCCGGTTCGACGGGATGCACTACGGGCACCGCACGGCGGAGAAGACGGACCTGATCGGTACCTACGCGAAGTCCCGCGGCGAGGCGTTCGGCAAGGAGGTGCAGCGCCGCATCATGATCGGCACCTACGTGCTGTCGAGCGGGTACAAGGACGCGTACTACGTCAAGGCGCTGAAGGTCCGGCGGCTGGTGAAGAAGGACTACGACGACGCGCTGGCGACGTGCGACGTGGTGATGGGGCCGACGACCCCGACGGCCGCGTTCAAGGCCGGCGAGAAGTCGGACGACCCGCTCGCGATGTACCTGTCGGACGTGTACACGGTGTCGTGCAACCTGGCCGGCATCCCGGGGCTCAGCATGCCGTGCGGCTTCACGAAGGCCGGCCTGCCGATCGGCCTGCAACTACTCGGCAAGCCGTTCGACGAGGAGAAGCTGCTCCGCATCGCCCGCATGTACGAGGCCGCCACCGACTGGCACACCCGCCGCCCGAAGGTGTAGGATACGGGTATGAGTACAGCGACCCTGACACCGCCCGCATCCCCGACTGCACCGGTCCTGCCACCCCTGGGCACTCGGTGCGTCCTCACGATTGCGGACCTCCCTCGTTTCCCACGTTTGCTCCCCTCAGGTGAGGTGCGGTGGGAACTTCACGATGGAGTGCCCGTCCCCATGTCGCCCCCTGGCTACGTTCACGGCAAGGCGGCGTTGAAGATCGCCGCTCAACTCCTCAGTCAGGGCGAACAGCGAGGTTATGGCGAAGCCGGCGATGAGATCGCCGTCGTCTTGCGCCGCAACCCGGACCGAGTAGTTGGCGTGGACGCGCTGTTCGTCGCCAAGGCATCTCTACCGGCACAACTCTCCCCGGAGGGTTACCTCTTAACAATCCCAGCGATCGTGCTCGAGGTGCGGAGCAAGAACGACACTCAGCCGGAGATCGAAGCGAAGGTGCAAGAATATCTCGCCGCGAGCGTCGTGGTCGTGTGGGTCGCCGATCCCGAGTTGCGGACCGTCACCGCGTACCGTGCGAACCAGCCGGCGACGGTGTTCGCGGCGTCCGACACGCTGACGGCCGACGGCGTCATCCCCGGGTTCGCCGTGCCGGTCGCGGATTTGCTTCCCGCAACGTGATCCGCTCTCAGAAATCGTGGACCCATCCCGTCGCTTGCAACGGTTCGCGCTTCCCGTCCGATTCCAGCCACAGCCCCGATTCGACGCACTCGCCGATCTTCGCAAGCCCCGGCACGGGCGGCTCGCGCAACATTTTTGCGCCGTCACTCGCCGAGACCGTGAACACCAGCTCGAAGTCCTCGCCGTCGCCGAGCGCGTGCTGAAGTGGCGACTTGCCCGACGTGCGGCTGAGTTCGACCGCGTCGGCGGTCGTCGGGATCGCGTCGGCAAACAGCACCGCCCCGCAGCCGCTCTCTTCGAGGATGTGGCCCAGGTCGGCGGCGAGGCCGTCGCTGATGTCGCACATCGCGCGCAGCTCGACCGCGGCGTGCACCGCGAGCGCCTCGCGGACCCGCGGGGTGAAGTCGAGGTGGTGCCCGCGGATGCTGCCGCCGAGCGGGCCGGTGACGAACACCCAGTCGCCGGGTTTCGCCCCGCTCCGCAGCACCGCGCCGCGGTCGGTGGCCTCGCCGAACGCGGTCACGCTGATCGCCAGCGGCGCGTCCCACGAGTTCGTGTCGCCGCCGACGATCGAGACGTTGAACGCATCGGCCACGTCGCGGAGCCCGAGGTAGAGTTGCTCGGCGAGTTCGCGCGACGCCCGCGGCAGCGCCACACTCACCACGGCTGCGAGGGGAACGCCGGCCATCGAAGCGATGTCGCTCAGGTTGGCGGCCATCGCCTTGCGGCCGGCGCGGCGCGGGCCGACTTCGGCCAGTATGAAGTCGGTGCCGTCCATGAGCATGTCGGTGGTGACCAGGAGCGGCCGGGTCGGGGCCGCGAGGACGGCGCAGTCGTCGCCCGGCCCAACGAGTACCCGCGGGTCGGCGGTTGTTCGGGACCGCAGCCAGCGGATATAATGAAATTCTTGGGACATCGGTTGGCGTGGTGTTAGGGGCCGGGGGTCGCGTAACGGGTCGGTCGAATCGCACGGTCGCGGGCGCACGTCAAGGACTGTCGCGTCGGGGTCGGAACACCAGCACCACCGCAACAGCCGGAGTCCCTTCACGAGCCGCGCCACCCACAACACTGTGGTTCCATGCCAGTCCAGACCAACACCCCCGACAGCCCGGTCCCGCTCCGCCCGTCCCCTTTGGTCACGAAGGTGTTCGGGGAGCCGCGGTTCCACACCGAGGGCGACGTCGCGGCCCTCGCGTACGCGCCCGACGGCACCCTGTGGTCGGTCGACGAGGCCGGGGTGCTCCGCCGGTGGTCCCCCGAGGGGAAGCTCCTCGCCCGGCACTACCTCTCGGACCTCGAAACGGTCTGGGCGTTCGCCCCGGGGGCGAGGCACCTCGCCAGCGGGAGCGAGGCGGTCGTCGTGTGGGAGGTCGAGTCCGGCCAGCTCGCGAAGCGGTTGCCGCAGGAGGCGTGGGTCACCGCGGTCGCGTTCAGCGCCGACGGGCGGACTCTCGCCAGCGGGCACGACGACGGCATCGTACGGTTCTGGGACACGGCCGCGCACAAATTCCTCGGCCAGGTGCGGGCATCGGCCCGGCCGCTGCCGGTGTCGGCGGTCGCGTTCTCGCCCCGCGGCGAGTTCATCGCCACCGCTGGCGAGGACCGCGTCGTCCGCGTGTGGCACGACGTCACCCACAAGCTCGTGTGCGAACTCGCCAGCCACACGGACCGCATCCCGGCCCTCGACTGGAGCCCGGACGGCAAGCTGCTGGTCTCGGCGGGGTGGGACACGTCGGCCCGGGTGTGGCGACCGCCGCACCCCGACCCGGTCATGCTCCTCAACAGCCACGCCGACCAGGTCCACACGCTGGCGTACAGCGGCGACGGGAAGCTGCTGGCGTGCGCCGACTCGAACTTCGACGTCCACCTGTGGCGCGACGCGGAGAAGGGGGTCGCCGGTGCCGTGCTCCGCGGCCACACCGACGAGGTCCGGTCCCTGGCGTTCAGCCCCGACGGCACCCGGCTCGCCAGCGCCGGGGTCGACCGGGTCATCCACGTCTGGGACACGCAGACCGGCAAGCTGCTCGCCGGGCCGAACCCGACGGGCCGCCACGCGATCGCCGTCGTTCCGGGCCGCCCGCTGAAGCTCGCCAGCACCGGCGAGCCGCGGCCGCGGGTGTGGGACGTCGAGACCGGGGCGGAGGTGCCCCCGACCGGCCTGGCCCCCGCGTACTCGGTCGCCGCGAGCCCGGACGGCACGTGGCTCGCGCTCGGCGGCACCGACTACTTCACCCGCCTGTGGAACGTTCCCGAGGGGACGCGCGCCGCGGACCTGGAGGCGACCAAGCCGCCGATCGGGTTCGCCGCGTTCTCCGCCGACTCCAAGTACGTCGCCCACACCAGCCCGACCGACGGCCTGGTGTGGATCTGGCGGTGCGACACCGCCGCCCCCGAACTGCTGCTCATCGAAGCGGCCGACGGCTGCACCCTGGAGGGGGTCGCGTTCCACCCGGACGGGCGGCGGATCGCCGCGGGGGGCGTGGACTACCTCTCGACCGGCGAGCGGGACGGGGCCGTGTGCGTCTGGGACATCCCGACCAAGGACAAGCTGTTCACGATCAACGTCGGCGTGTACGCGGTCGCGTTCGACCCGGAGGGGAAGTACCTCGCCGGGGCCGGGTTCGACGACGCCGTGTACCTGTGGGACGTGGGCACCCAGGAGACGGTGTTCGTCCTGGGCGGGCACCAGGAGAAGGTCCACGCGGTCGCGTTCAGCCCCGACGGCAGCTACGTGGTCAGCGGCGGGGCCGACGCGACGGTCCGCGTGTGGGACGTGCTGAGCGGCCGGTTCCTGGTCGCCCGCGGGTTCGACTCGGCCGTCCACTCGCTCGCCTTCAGCCCCGACGGGCGGCACCTGTTCTGCGGCAACGGCAACACGACGTGCTACCAGATCGAGTTCAAGCGGCTGCTCGAGGACTGATTGCGCGGGACCGCGGGTTCCGGACCGGGGGCGAAAATTGCGGCCCCGGCCCCACACCCCGCCCGGATGAGCTATGAACTAAGTTGAGCCTCTCCGCGGCCAAGCGAGCAACGGACCATGAAGCGCTTCCTTGCGATGCTCATGATTGTCGTCGGTGGGATCATCCTCTTGTGGGGCGGGTACTACTTGATGTCGGGGGCGGCGCTGGTACAGATCCCGTTCACGGAACAGCGGATCGCCCCCATGTACGCCGGACTCGCGGGCCTGACGGCGTTCACGCTCGGGCTCATCGGGTACCGCGAGTGACCCGCCGCACCGCCCGAAATCCCGGCGTTCCCCCGGGTCCAACTTTCCCCCGGCCCGTCCCGATGCTACGATTCCCGTAGCGCACGACCGCGCCGCCGGGGCGCGGCCGCATTCCCACGGCACTCAGGAGGGTCGCCATGACAGCGTTACGGACAACCGGGGCCGAGCGGCCCACACGCGCACCGGCCCTGCGGGCCGGCGTCGCGGGGGCGCTCGTTCTGGGCGTGTTCGGCTGTGGAACGCCCTCGCCCCCGCCGGCCCCGCACGGCCCGCAACCGACCGCGGCAGCGCCCCTCGGGGCCAACGACCCCGCGTGGCTCACGAGCCGCGAGAAGCTCCCCGCCCCGGACCTCGACCGCCTCGACTACGACCCCGAGAAGCGCACCCTGGGCCTCTACGACCTGCCCGGCCGCGACCAGTGGATGGTGCAACTCCCGAACGAGGCCGCCGGCCACCTGATCGGCCCGAGCCACCGCCTCCCCGAGGGGATCGACACGGGCCGCACGCTGGTCTACTACGCCCGCCCCGGGGTGAAGGCGTCGGCGGCCGTCACGGTCGCGAGCATCGAGGCCGGCCGCCGGCCGCACGCGAGCCTGGCGTTCAACCGCTGAGCCGCCTGCGGCGGAAGCACGAAATCCGAAGCACGAAATCCGAAAGGGAGACAGCGCCGGTTCTGTCCCCCTTTCGCATTTCGTGCTTCGGATTTTGACGTTCCCGAAGGGTGCCCATGTTCCGCGACGTCTCGCCCCTCATCGGGCACAACCCCCCGGCCCTCCACTCCGGCGTGGCCGTCGCCGACCTCGACGGCGACGGGCGGTTCGAGTTCATCGTCGCCGGGTACGGCGGCCCGAACCGGGTGCTGCGGTGGGCCAACGGCGCGCTCCGCGACTCCGCCCCGCCCGACCTCGCCGACGCCGCGCGCCAGGCCGTCGGCCTCGCCGCCGGCGACATCGACGGCGACGGCCGCGAGGAACTCTACGTCCTCAACACCGACACGTTCTCGGGGGTGAAGCAGGCCGCCGACCGGCTGTTCGACCCGCAGCCCGACGGCCGCTGGGAGGACCTGTTCTCGCACCCCGCGAACCGCGGCGCCCGCAACCTCTCCGCGGGCCGGAGCGTGGCCGCGATCGACCGCCGCGGGGTCGGGCGGTACGGGTTCTTCGTCGCCAGCCACGGCCGCCCGATGCGGCTGTACGAGACCGGCCCCGGCGGCGCGCTGACCGACCTCGCCCCGCCCCTGGACCTGGCGCACACCGCCGCCGGCCGCGGCGTCCTCACCCTCCCCGTGTTCTCCGACTACCCCGACGTCATCTGCGCGAACGAGAACGGGCCGAACTTCGCGTTCCGCAACACGGGCGACGGCACGTTCGCCGAGTGCGCCGCCGAGTACGGCCTGACCGACCACGAGGAGCACGGCCGCGGGCTGACGGCGTTCGACCCCGGCGACGGCGAGTTCGGCCTGTGCTGGGGGAACTGGGACGGGCCGCACCGGGCGATGGTCCGCCGCGACGGGCACGTCGCGTGGAAGGACCGGGCGTCGCCGGCGCTGGCGTTCCCGTCACCGGTGCGGACGGTGATCGCCGCCGACTTCGACAACGACGGGCACGACGAGTTGTTCTTCAACAACGTCGGCGAGGCGAACCGCCTGTTCCGCGCCGCCGACGGGTTCACGATGCTCGACCCCGGCGACGCGCTCGACCCCGAGGGGTTCGGCACCGGCGCGGCGGTGTGCGACATCGACTCCGACGGCGTGCTCGAACTGTTGGTGTCGCGCGGCGAGCGGGGGGCGCAGCCGCTCGGGCTGTACAAGGCGCGCGCTGCGGAGGGGAACGGGTGGCTGCGGGTGCGACCGCTGACGCGGTTCGGCGCGCCGGCCCGCGGGGCGGTCGTGCGGGCCGAGGCCGGGGGGCGGGTGCGGGTGAAGGGCGTGTGCGGGGGCAGCGGGTACCTGTGCCAGATGGAACCGGTGGCGCACTTCGGGTTCGGCCCCGGCGGCCGCGCCGAGCGGGTCCAGGTGACGTGGCCCGACGGCTCCTCGGTGGTGCTGCTCAACCCCGGCACCGACCGCACCATCACCGTCCCGTACCCGCGGGGGTGACCATCACGCTGCTGCGGGCTGCGGCACGGGGCCGATCATGAAGGCCAGGACGCCGAGGATGCGGATCGTTCACGCCAGTTTACACGCCGGGCGGCGCTTCGCGAACTCGACGCGGACGTCCACCGAGTCGGCCCGCGGCGGCAGCGACAGCGCCTTGAGTTTGCGGAGCCGCGTGAGGTACGGGATCACCGTTTGCGTCAGCCTCTCCGCGCCCGCCAGGCCGACCGCTTCCAGGTCCGGGAACCGCGTCAGCAGCAGCGTCAGGCCCGAGTCCGTCACCTGCGTGTCGGCGAGCCCCACGGCCTTGATCCCGCGGAGCTGCGCGAGGTGCATCAGCCCCGCGTCCGTCACCTGCCGGCACCCCGACAGGTCGATCGCTTCCAGTCCCGGCAGCCCGGACAGCGTCCGCAGCTTCGCGAGTTCGGCGTCGGTCGTTGTGTCGGGGTTCAGCACCAGACGGTACGCCTCGCCGGGCTTCGCGGTGACCTCGCCCGGGAGCCGCACGCTGCTCGGGGTCCACGATGCATCGGCGCTCTCGGCCGGGCGGGTGAACCAGATCCCGCGGACCGACACGAGCCACTTCGTCGGCGACAGGACCACCGGCGTCACGGGGGCGGCCGGCGCTTCAACGAGCGGGGCGACCGCGAGCTTCGACGTGCCGCCCGCGGGCGTCGCCTTCGCGGCCGGAACCGCGGCCACTTGCTTCTGCCAGAACCCGCCCCCCTGTGACTGCGATTGCGTCTGGGTCGGCACCGCGGGCTTCACGGTCTCGGTCGGCTTCTTCGTCTCGGCGGTCGCCCGGCCGGCCTTCAGCTCCGCGAGCCGCTCGGCGACCTCCGCCCCGTCCTTCGGCCGGCGCTCGGGCTTGCTCGCGACGCACTTCGTAATGAGCGCGATGAACCCGGTGCTCGCGCCGATGTCGGTCAGGTCCTCGGCCGCGTCGATCCCGGGCGAGTCCGTGAGCCGGCCGGTCATCATGTGGAACCCGATGACGCCCAGTGCGTGGACGTCGTCGCGGGGGTCGGGGGCGGCCCCGGTCCGCTGCTGCGGCGAGGCGTACAGCGGCGTGTACGACCCGCGGAGCGACGTCTCCAGGTAGCCGCTCATCATCGACATCATCGACACCCCGGCCGGGCCCTGCTGCTGCAGGTAATCGACCGCGACGCCGCCGATGCCGAAGTCGGTGATCTTCAGTTCAGGAGTCGGGAGTCGGGAGGCAGGAGTCGGGGAAGCGGCTACCGGCCCGGTCTTGCTGACTCCGGACTCCTGATCCCTGACTCCTGCCACCAAAACGTTCGCCGGCTTCAGGTCGCGGTGAACGATCGGGGGCGCGAGCCGGTGGAACGTGCCGACGGCGGCCGCAAGTTGGTGCAGCGCGGCGACCGCGACCGCCTCGCGCTCCGCCGCCGGGAGCGCTTGCCACCGGTGGATCAGGTCGGTGAGGCAACCGCCGCCGACGTACTCGTACATGAGCCACGGGGTCTCGCCGTCGAGGACCGCGTCGATGAGCGGCACCACGTTCGGGTGGTGCCCCTGCCCCATCACACGCGCGATGACCTTGCCCTCGTGCGACGTGAGCTTGGTGCGGACGAGCGGGTCGGTGCAGAACTTCACGGCCCGCGGGTTCGGGATGAACGAGTGCCGGGCGAGCCACACCTCCCCGAACCCGCCGGCCCCGAGGAGTTCGTCGAGCGTCCACCCCGGCCGGTGCGGGAGGTCGGCCCCGGGGCGGAAGTGCGGGGCGCGCGGCGGCAGGAGCCGCGCGAGGTCGTGCGGGCCGCTGAGCGCGAAGTCGGCCGGGACCGACTTCCCCGACGGGTCGTCGGCGCGCTTGAGCGACTGCCGGATCGCGCCGGGGATCTGCGTGAGGTACAGCTCCAGCGCGAGCCGCTCCTCGGGCCGGGCCTGGCCCGCGACCCTCCGGGCGACCTCCTCGGCGGCCCGGCGGGCCTCCTCGGTCGTCGCGGCGGCGATGCGGGCGAGTTCCTCCTTGATGGCGGCGTCCTTCTGCCGCTCGCGGATGATGCGGTAGGCGTCGGCGGCGATGTCGAGGACGTACCCGCCCCCGGGCACGAACTCGCACAGCCCCTTGAACCCCTTGTTCTTGACGGCCTCGGCGACGCACTCCAGAACGGCGAACATGGCGGCCCCTCGCGGTGTCGGCTCGAACGCTCAGTTGTACCACGCCCCCCGCCCCCCGGGGATGGGCGTTGCAGAAACGTCCGACGAGAAGGTGGGTCGTCTGTGCTATGGTGGGAGCGACCGCTCGGTTTCAGCACGGAGACCTGATGCCCGACCTCGACGATAAAGTCGCCCCCAGCGCTCACGGGCCGAGGTGGTTCGTCACGCAGTCTCAGGCCGTTGTGCTCGGCCTGCCGCTGCTGTTCCTCTCGCCGCTGGTGGGAGTGCTGGCGCTGCTCAAACCGGACTATGTGAGCCTGTTGGTGCGCGACCCGCTGGGGGTGCGGATGTGCGTGGGCACCGCCGCGGTGTTGCTCGCGGGCGCCGTGCTGTACGTGGCCGGCTGCCTGCTGGTGAACCGGTACGCGGCGGGACCGAGCAAGGTGGCGTGGTTCCTCCAAGCGGGGCTCGCGGCCGCGTGGGTGGTCGTGGGCTGCCTGCCGGCCGCCTTCGTGGTGATGGTCGGCCCCGCGGCCATTCAAATCCAGCGGGGGCTAATGACCGACCCGCCCGCGAACGAGGCACGAAACCCGTGACGCTCACCGAGTGACCGTCGTGCCCGAAGCTCTTGTCGTGCTGTGCCTGTGCGCCGCTCTGCTGCTCGAGGCGACTCTCCGGGCCGCCGCGTGCCGGCCGCGGCCGCCGGTCGTGTTCGCGTACCCCAACAGCGTCGAACTCGCCGGCCGGGGTAAGTCGGGGCGGGTCCGGTTCGACACCGGGCAGTGGGTCCGCGAACCGGGCAGCGGTGCGGCCTGTCTGTTGGTCGTCCACCTCCCGGGCGGCGACCTCGGCGGCAAGGAGTTGTGCCACTTCAACGGCCCGCAGGTGGCCGTCGAACTCGGAGCGGGCAACGGGTTCGACCTGTTCCGGTTCCACGGACCTGCCGGCGACGTGATCGGCCTCCGCGTGGGCCTGATACCCGGCGGGCGGCCGTTCGAGGTCGGCATCAACGGCGTGCGGGTGCGGTTGCCGCTGTCCGAGGCCGACGCCGTAACCGGCCTCGGGGAACCGGCCAGCCGCACGACGCTGCGACCGTGACCGACCCACTTGGCCCACTCCCCCCAACTCACCGCCCGCCCTGCGTCACCCCGCCCGGTTGCCCTTCCGCCGCCCGCGGGGCGGTGCTATAGCCCGGCGTGCCCGAGCTACTCGGACCCGGAGCCGACCCGCATGCGCCGCCCCACCGCCCTCGCGGTCACCGCCGTCGTTTGCCTCGCCGCGGCCCTCGCCGTCGTGCCCGCGCTCCGCGCCGAGCAGATCCACCGCCTCGGGTTCGCCGGCCGCAACACCGTCCTCGTCCGCGGCGACGCCAACGTGAAGGTCGACGAGAACGAGCACGACGTCTCCACCCTCTCGTTCAAGAGCCAGCCGTCGAGCGAGCACCTGAAGCTCACGCTCGAGGCCGCCACCGGCGACGCCGCGTTCGCCCACTACTACTACGACACCCCGCCGGCCCCCGTCAGCGATGTGCTCTCGGCCGGGGTGTGGGTCAAGTCCACCAAGGCCGGGGTGCAGTTGCGGGCGCGGGTCGTGTTCCCCAAGGAGCCGGACCCGGCCAACCCGCAGGCCGCGCTCACCATGCTCATCGTCGGGAAGACGTCCGAGAAGTCGCGGCAGTGGGACAAGCTCACCCTCGACAACGTCCCCGACCTCGTCGGCAAGCACCTGCCGGTGCTCCAGGCCAAGACCGGCCGGGCGGTGAACACCACCGGGGCGTACGTCGACCGGCTCGTGCTGAACCTGTACACCGGCCCCGGCGCGGTCGAGGTGTGGGTGGACGACCTCGAGATCGGCCCGGTGACGGCCCCGGCGAAGCCGGCGGCGACGCCCGGCGTGACCGCCTCGATCACCAAGAACGCCCGCGGCGAGACCCAGGGCCGCGGGCGGCAGGTCGAGCAGCGCGGCGGCCAGATCTTCGTGGACGGCAAGCCGTTCCTGTTCCGCGCCATCCGCCACACCGGCACCCCGCTGCACGTCCTGCGGCAGGCCGGGTTCGACTCGCTCGCGCTGCCGGCCGACTCCAGCGTCGCCCTGATCGAGGAGGCGAACCGCGAGGGGTGGCTCGTGATGCCCACGGTGCCGCTCGTGCCGGCCCGCCCCGAGGACGACGGCCGGGTGTCGGCCGACCGGGACCGCGGGGGCGACGAGTTCAGCCCGGTGATGCAGAAGTTCGCGGGCACCGACGTGCTGTTCTGGGACCTCGGCGGCGGCCGCACCGGCGAGGAGTCGGACCGCGTGTTCCGCACGTCCGACCTGATCCGCCGGCTCGACCCGCGGCGGCCCCGAGGGGCCGACGTGTGGGACGGGTTCTCGGGGTACTCGAACTTCCTCGACGTGGTCGGCGCGCACCGGTGGCCGCTGTTCACGAACCTGGACCTCGTGAAGTACCGCGACTGGCTCGCGCAGCGGAAGTCGCTCACCGCGGACCGGGCCACGTACTGGACCTGGGTGCAGAACCACCTCCCGGACTGGTACGTCACGCAGGTCCTGGGGCAGAAGCCCGGCGACCCGTTCACCGAGCCGATCGGGCCGCACCCCGAGCAGGTGCGGGTGATGGCGTACATCGCGCTGGCGTGCGGGTGCCGCGGGATCGGGTTCTGGTCCGACCGGTTCCTGGCCGACTCGCACCAGGGCCGGGACCGGCTCCAGGGGATGGCGCTGCTCAACGCCGAGATCGACATGCTCAGCCCGGTCGTCCTCGCGGCCCGCGAGCGGACCCAGTGGCTCGACACGAACAACCCGAACGTGAAGGCCGCGCTCATGCGGGGCGAGCGGGGGGCCGTGCTGCTCCCGATCTGGTTCGGCCCCGGCACGCAGTTCGTCCCGGACCAGGGGGCCAGCGCCGCGCTCACGGTCGTGGTCCCGCTCGTCCACGACGGGGCCGACCCGTGGCGGATCTCCCCCGCCGGCGTCGAGTGCCTGTCGCACCAGACCACGAAGGTGCCCGGCGGGACGCAGCTCACGATCCCCGAGTTCGACCTCGTGTGCCCGATCGTGTTCACCAGCGACCGGCCCGGGCTCGTCGCGTGGTGGCAGGACTACACCCGCAAGTACGGCCGCCTGTCGGCCAAGTGGGCGCTCGACATGGCCGCGGTCGAGTACGAGAAGGTCGCGACCGTCCACGCGAAGCTGGTCGCGATGGGCGTGAACGTGAAGGCCGCCGACACCCTGTTCCAGCAGTCCACGCGGTTCCACGAGGAGGCCCGCCGGCAGTTCGCCGCCGAGCTGTACGACAAGGCGTATCAGGACGCGGTCCGGGCGCTGCGGCCGCTCCGGGTCGTCATGCGGGACCACTGGCAGCAGGCCGTCGCCACGCTCGACACCCCGACCGCCAGCCCCTACGCGGTGAGCTTCTTCAGCCTGCCCAAGCACTGGGAGCTGTTCAAGGAGATCCAGAAGACGCAGCCGGGCGCGAACGCGCTGCCGCACGGCGGGTTCGAGTTCGCCGGCAAGGTGCCCAACGCGGGGGTGCGGGTGGACGCGCTGCCCGGGTGGACCGCCCGGTTCGGCACCCTCGACCGGGTGAACGTCGCGGCCGGGGTCGTGCCGTCCGAGAAGCACGTCGCCAAGCCGGACCCGAAGAAGCCGCCGGTGCCGGTGCGGGGGCCGTTCGCCCCGGGCCGCGAGGTCGTCAGCCCCGACACCGGGTACGCGGCCCCGGTGCCCGAGCTGGGCCAGAGCCTGTTGCGGCTCGACGTGCGGCACCGCGGCGAGATCGCCAGGGACGGCAAGCCCGCGGACATCAGCCAGGCCCCCCTGGAGCGCACGTTCCTCGCCGTGGACAGTCCGCCGGTGAAGCTCCCGCCGGGGACGCTCGTGCGGGTCAGCGCCTGGATCAAGGTGCCCGAGGAGATCTCCGGCTCGGCCGACGGGGCGCTGTTCTACGACGACGCGGGCGGCGAGCCGCTCGGCGTGCGGCTCTCGGTCCAGCCCCGGTGGAAGCAGTACCACCTGTACCGCAGGGTGCCGGCGAGCGGGCAGATCGCGGTGACGCTGGCGCTGACGGGCGTGGGCACGGCTCTGTTCGACGACGTGAAGATCGAGCCGATGGTCCCCGCCCCGGCGGCCCCGGGCGACGACGCGGGGGCCGCGAGGGCCGGGTACCGCGGGGCGTTCAACGAGGTCGTCCCCGCGGGCGGCCCGCCGCGGCGGTGACGGCTTACTTCTGCGTCGGGGCGACCGCCCCGCCGCTCCACAGGACGTGGCACCGGGGGAGCGTCGCGGCGACCCCGCGGGCCGCGTCGCCCGTCACCGCGGTGTCGGCGACGTCGAGCAGGGCCAGGTGCTCGCGGCCGGTGAAGACCGCCAGCCCCTTGTCCGTCACCTTCGTGCCCCGGAGCGACACGCGGGTCAGGTTCTCGCAGTTCTTCAGGCGGGCCACGCCCGCGTCGCCGACGCCGGTGTCGTTGAGGTCCACGAAGCTCAACCCCGGCCACCCGCCGAGGCACGCGAGCCCCTTGTCCGTCACCTTCGTGCCCTTGGCCCAGAGCGCCCGGATCGTCTTGCAGTCCTTGAAGTGCGCGAGCCCCGCGTCGCCGACCGCCGTCTGGTTCACGAACAGGTCGCTCAGGATCGAACAGTCCTTGAAGTGCGCGAGCCCCGCGTCGGTCACCCGGGTCGCGGACACGTGGAGCCGCTGGAGCCGCCTCTGACCCTTGAAGTGCGCCAGCCCCGCGTCGCCGACGCCGGTGTCGTACACGGCGAGGAGCGCCAGGTCCTTGCAGTCCTTGAGCGGGGCCAGGTCGGCGTCGGTGATTCGCGTGCTGCCCAGGTCGAAGCCGCTCAGTGCGAGCGCCCCGGCGGGCAGGTCCGCGAGCTTCCCGATGCGGTCCTCCGGGCCCAGCTTCCCGTTCACCCAGACCCTCCCCCCCAGGGCGATGACGTACTCGGCGGCCCCGCGGGGCGTGAGCGGCGCGTACTCGTACGGGCCTTCGGGCAGGCCGAACTTGCACTCGGGCAGCGCCGCGGCCAGGGCCACGACCGCCGGTCTGGTGACCCCGCTGGTGCGGACGTTCAGGGTGTGCAGCCGCTTGCACCCGGCGAGAGCCGCGACCCCCGCGTTCGTGACCCGCGTGTCGTCGAGCCACACCTCGGCGAGCGCCGGGCACCCGGCGAGATGCGCGAGCCCCTCGTCGCCGACCGCGGTGCTGTTCAGGTACACCGCGGTCAGCCGGACGGAGCCCTTGAACCGGGCCAGGGCCGCGTCGGTCACCTTGGTGTTCGAGAGGTCGACGTCCGCCAGTGCCACACACCCCTTGAGGTGCGCGAGCCCCGCGTCACCCACCGCGGTGTGCCCGAGCCGGAGCCGGGTCAGCGTGGAGCACCCGGCGAACCGGGCGAGGTCGTCGTCGGCCACGCCCTTGAGGTCCGTGAGGTCGAGGCCGGTCAGCGCGAGCGGCCCGGCGGGCAGCGCGGCCGCGGGCCCGACCTCTTCGGCGCGGCCCGCCACCCGCACCTTCCCGCCCTGCTTCAGTACCCACTCGGCGGCCGCCCGCGCGTCGAACGGCGCGGCCGGCCCGGCCTTCTTCGGGTCCGGGCCGACCGCGGCGAGCTCCTTGCCGTCCTTCGTGAGCGCGACCGTGCTGCCCTCGGGGGCCTTGATCTTGGTAACGGAGCCGTCCTTGTTCGTGATGCGGATGACGACGTCGGCCGCAAGCGCCGCCAGCGCCACGAACGCGAACCCGGCCGCGACGAGCACCCAGCGCTTCCTCCGCGGCGGCGGGGCGTCGAACTCCACCGCCGCTCGGGCCGACGGAACGGGTGCGGTCACGGCGGAACTCAGCTCGCGCAGTTCCGACTCGGTCGCCTCGGCGTCCTCCCAGGGCTCGCCGGCGGGGCGCGCGACGGGCCCCGCGCCGGCCGCAACGGGCGGCCCACCGGTCGCCGCGAGCCGCGCCTCGATCTGCCGCAGCAGCGCGGCGGCCTCCTCGGCGGTCGCCGGCCGGTTCTCGGGCTTCTTCGCGAGCAGCCGCAGCGCGAGCGCGTCGAGGTCCGGCGGCACCTGCGGGTTGACCGCGGCCGGGGCCGGCGGCTCGTCGGTCGCGACCGCGATCAGCATCGCCGTAATCGTGGTCGCGGTGAACGGCTCGCGGCCGGTGAGCATCAGGTAGAGCACGGTGCCGAGGCTGAACAGGTCGCTGCGGGGGTCGAGCCGGTCGCCCTTCGCTTGCTCGGGGCTCATGTACGCGGGGGTGCCGACGACGAACCCGGCCTGCGTCACCGGGGCCGAGTCGGCCGACAGCGCCGCGTTCTCGCCGGTCACCCGGACCAGGCCGAAGTCGAGGATCTTCACCCGCCGCTGCTTCCCCTCCAGCCACACGTTCCCGGGCTTGATGTCGCGGTGGATGAGCCCCTGCTCGTGCGCCGCGGCGAGTCCCTCGGCCATCTCACGGGCGATTCGCACGGCCTCCGCGACGGGCACCCGCGGGCCGGCCCGCAGCGCGCCCGCGAGCGGCTGGCCCTTGAGCAGCGGCATCGCGATGTACGGGACCCCGCGGTCCTCGCCGACCTGGAAGATGGCCGCGACGTGGTCGTGCTCGACGGCCGCCTGCGCCCGCGCCTCGCGCAGGAACCGGGTCACGTCGTCCGGGTTCGCGGACGCCGACGGGAGCATCGCCTTCAGCGCGAGCTGCCGCTTGAGTTGCGGGTCCTCGGCGCGGAACACCACGCCCATGCCGCCCGTGCCGAGCACGCCCAGGACGCGGTACGGCCCGAGCCACCCGATCTCGTCCGGGGCGCGGGGCGGGGCCAGGAACGGGAAGTCCCGCGACCGCGGCGGCTCGGGTGCGTCATTGCCCCAACTCCGCGTCGCGCCTTCGGGCGCGACGTTGATGTTCCCCGAGTCGAGGGAGACGTTGATGACGGTGTTCGGCTCGCCGAGTTGCAGGGAGACGTTCACCGACGCCGGCGGGACCGGCGCGCCGCACGCGGGGCACCGGGCCTCGTCCGCGACGACCGAGGCGAACCGGGCCGACGGGACCACGGCGCTGCACGCCTGGCAAATTACGGGCGAGGTGACCATCTGCGAGCCTCTGCCGGTCGGATGAACTTCGCCCTATTCTGAGGGCATGGGGCGGGCGGATCAACGGCCAACCGCCCGACGGAAGTGCGTAATCCGGGTTCACGGCCCGCCAAAACTCTTCCCGCGAGTTCACCCCAGGACCGCCCGCACGGCCGCACCGAGCAGCAGTTTCACCTTCTCGCGCTTCCCGACCTCGGGCCGGCGCGTCAGAACGTCGTGCCCGGAGCTCTCGATGGCCGTGAGGATCGCACGGCCGCCGGCGATGAACAGGTCCACGTCCACGCGGGCCGCCCGCGGCAGCAGCGGCAGGAGCGCCGCACCGCGGGCGAAGTAGCCGCGGGCGCGTTCGACCTCAAAGCGAATCAGGTCGCGGAACTGCGGGGTACACATCCCCGCGCCGATGTCGGCCTCCGAAACGCCGAACCGCTCGCGGTCCTCGGCCGGCAGGTACACGCGGCCGATGGCGTAATCCCGGGACACGTCCTGCCAGAAGTTCGCGAGTTGCAGCCCGGTGCAGACCTCGTCGGAGAGCGCCGCCCGCTTCGCGTCGAAGCACTCGAAGAGGTGCAGGACGAGGTGCCCGACGGGGTTCGCCGAGTTGCGGCAGTACCCCACGAGTTGGTCGAACGTGGCGTACCGCGTGACGTGCTGGTCCTGCGTGAACGCGACGAGCAGGTTCAGGAACGGCTCGGGCGGGATCGCGAACCGGCGGATCGTTTCGCGCAGCGCGACCGTGACCGGGTGCGTCGGCCGGCCGCCGTAGCAGGTGAGGAGTTCGGTGCGCCACCAGTCGAGCAACCGCAGCGCCTCGGCCCCGCCGCTCGTCTCGTCGGCGAGGTCGTCGGACCAGCGGCAGTAGGCGTACACGGCGTTGAAGTGCCGGATCAGCCGCCGCGGGAGCAGCGCCGAAACGACGGTGAAGTTCTCGTAGTGCGACCGTGCGACGTGCGCACAGTAGGCGCGTGCGGCGGGGAGACCGACGGGAGCCGCGGCGGTCGGCCCCCAGCGGCGGAGTTCGTGGGCGAAGTCCCAGGGCATGCGAATCGTCCGGACGTTCGTAGAGCAGAAAACAATCAGCCGCACGATCGAAACCGATGAAGCCACGATCCGAACCGAGGACAGAGTTCAAATCGAATTCTGTGTCCGGATCGTGCGTTCTTCGGTTTCGATCGTGCGGCTTCGTTCTGCTTTATCGTGCGGCGTCTCGTTCCGGCAACCGTGAATCGCCCGTCACTTCAGGATGTCCTTCACCACGTGGCCGTGGACGTCGGTGAGGCGGAAGTCGCGGCCGCTGTAGCGGTACGTGAGCTTCTCGTGGTCGATGCCCATGAGGTGCAGCATCGTGGCGTGCAGGTCGTGGATGTGGACCTTGTTCTCGGCGGCGGCGAACCCGAACTCGTCGGTCGCCCCGTAGGTCATGCCGCCCTTCACGCCGCCGCCGGCGAGCCACACGCTGAACCCGTGGTTGTTGTGGTCGCGGCCGTTCTGCCCCTCGCTCGTCGGGGTGCGGCCGAACTCGCCGCCCCACAGCACGAGCGTCTCGTCGAGGAGGCCCTTCGACTTCAAATCACGGAGCAGCGAAGCGATCGCCCTGTCGCTGTCCTTCGCCTTCGCCCGGTGGCCCTTCTCGATGTCGCCGTGGTCGTCCCACGGCTGGCCGCCGCCGTAGAAGACCTGCACCATCCGCACGCCCCGCTCGACGAGCCGCCGGGCGGTGAGGCAGGCGTCGGCGAAGTACCCCTTGCCGTATGCCTCGCGGACCTTGAGCGGCTCGCGGGTCACGTCGAAGGCGTCCTGCGCCTCGGTCTGCATGCGGTACGCGATCTCGAGCGACTGGATGCGGGCGTCGAGCTGGTCGTCGCCCGGCCGCGTCTCCTTGTGGACGCCGTTGAGCGCGTTGAGCAGGTCGAGTTGCTCGCGCTGCGTGCCGGTGCCGACGTTGCTGTTGCGGATGTGGTCGATGACCTTCTTCGGGTCGAGGTTCTGGATGTGGCACCCCTGGAACACGCCGGGCAGGAAGCTGTTGCTCCACAGCGCCGGGCCGACGACCGGCTTGCCGGGGCACATCACCACGAACCCGGGGAGGTTCTGGTTCTCGGTGCCGAGCCCGTAGGTGAGCCACGAGCCCATGCTCGGCCGGATCGCCTGCGTGTTCCCGCAGGTCATCAGCAACAGGCCCGGCTCGTGGTTCGGGATGTTCGTGTGCATCGACCGGATGACGCAGATGTCGTCGATGCACTTCCCGACCTCGGGGAAGATCTCGCTGACCTCGATGCCCGACTGCCCGCACTTCTGGAACGCGAACGGCGAGGCGAACAGCCCGCCGGTCTTCCGCTCGGTCTTGAGGCCGGCCGCGCCGGGTTGCTGCCCGTGCCGCTTGGTGAGTTCGGGCTTCGGGTCGAACGTGTCGACCTGCGACGGGCCGCCGTTCATGAACAGGTGGATGACGTGCTTGGCCTTCGCCGGGTGGTGCGCGACCTTGGGCGCGAGCGGGTTGCTCGCGACGCTGGCGGCCGCGGCGGCCTTCGACTCGTCGGCGAGCAGCCCGGCGAGACCGAGCACGCCGAGGCCGGTGCCGGAGCGGGCGAGCAGTTCGCGGCGGGACAGCCCGAGCGCGGAGTGCGGAACGCGGAACGCGGAGTTCGAAGACATCGGCAGAACCCTTGAGTGATTCGAGAGCGTTGCGGGCTCGGTTGCTTCATTCCGCATTCCGAACTCCGCGTTCCGCATTGCGGTCAATCGACGTCCATCAGTTCGGTGCTGGCGAGGAGCACCTGGGCGGATCAGTTCCCCGTCAGGTTCGGTCGCCCGTCGGCGGTGTTCCACACCCTGAGTACGTAGACCGTGTGGTTCGCACCGTCGATCTCATACTCGACAGTCAGCGGCGGTTGCTCGTACTCGTAGACCGTATCGAACAGTGGTTCGCCAGCCGAAGTCGGGAAGGTCTCCAGCACCAAGTCGATCTCGTCGGCGGCGTTCGTCACCGCGTTCCGGTCCGGCGCGGTCAGCCAGGCGGTGGCGAGCTGTTGCTCGGCCGGCGGCATCCAGATCACCGCCCACGTCATGGCGCGTCACCGGCAAGCCGGGGGAGGTCCGCCAGAATGTCCGCGAGCCGCCGACCACTGCCCGGGTTCTTCCGCACCTCGTCACGCACCGCTTGCAAGTCTCGCCGCCGCCGCTCAATCTCCTCGGGTGTGTACTTCGACACCGACCGGGATTTGATCGGCATGCACACGGCGATCGTGGCCCCCTGGTCGTTGACCACGGTGACCGGCCCGCTCGCGGCTTCCAACTGTCGAACCATCTCGGCATCAGCGTGAATCTGCGACATAGCTGGCTCCTGAAGGCGAGTCCGCAGCCATCATACCACGGCCCGCCTCAGTCCACGTACATCAGCTCGTTGCTGGCGAGGAGCACCTGGGCGTACTGCTGCCAGCGGGTCAGCTTGTCGTCGGGCTTGGCCGGGAGCCTCAAGAACCGCTCGGCGAGGTCGGTCTCGCGGGTCTCGGGGGCGCGGCCGAACAAGATGCGGTACGCGGCGGCGACCTTCTCGGCGTCGGTCTTGCCGAGCTTGTCCACGCGGGCGGCGAAGGCGCGGGCCTGGTTCGCCATGAACTCGCTGTTCAGCGCGAAGAGTTGCTGCTGCGGGACGGTCGTGACGGTCCGCTTGTCGGCGGTCACGTTCGCGTCCGGGAAGTCGAACAGCCGCAACAGGCCGTCGAGTTCGTGGCGGCTGATCTTGGCGTACACGGTGCGGCGCTTGGCGTTCTGGTCGCGGAGGTCGAACGTCGGGCCGCCGCGGGTCGGGTCCAGGTTCCCGCTCGCGAACAGGAGCGAGTCGCGCCACACCTCGATGTCGAGGCGGTGCCGGTTGCCGCGCCACAGGTACACGTTCGCGGCGTCCACCTTGTCGTTCTCCGGGCTCGCCGCGCTGGCGAGTTGGTACACCGACGACAGCACGATCTGCCGGTGCAGCCACTTCAGCGACCAGCCGTTCTTGACGAAGTTGACCGCGAGCCAGTCGAGGAGTTCGGGGTGGCTCGGGGCGTCGCCGAGCTTGCCGAAGTTGCTCGGCGTGTTCACGAGCCCGCGGCCGAAGTGCCACGACCAGACGCGGTTCACGATCACCCGGGCGGTCAGCGGGTTGTCCTTCGAGCCGATCGCGTTGGCGAGGTCGAGGCGGGTGAACTTCTCGCCCGCGGGGGCCGCCGACGGCAGAACCTGCAGGAACCCCTTCGGGGCCGGTTCGCCCTGCACCGCGGGGTTGCCGCGGACGTAGACCTTCATCCCCGCACCGTTGCCGCTGACGACGTGCGCCGTCGCCGGGGCCGGCGGGGTCTCCTTCTTGCGCTTGTCGAGTTCGCCGCGCAGTTCGGTGAGCTTTGGCTTGTCGGCGTCGGTGAGGAAGAACTTCTCGGCGTCGGCCGGCGGGAGGAAGAACGGGGCGTCCTTGTCGTTCACGACGACCTTCTGCACCGGCGCGTTCTTCCCGCCCTGCATGACGGCCTTCTGCATCACCTCGGCGGCGGCCTTCACCTCGGTCGCGTCGGCGTCGGGCTTCAGCGAGAACCAGTCCTTGAACTCGGGGAGGTTCTTGGCGGCCGGGGTGTCGAGGAACTTGACCCAGCGGTTCACGAAGTACGGGCTCACCCCCTCGGCCTTCGCGGCCTCATCGGCCGACGGCTTGCCACCCTTCCCGGCGGCTCGCACCTTGCGGGCCGCGAGGAGGTACGTCACGGTCTGGGCCTGCGCCTTGGTCTGGGCGGCCTTCGCCACCGTCGCGAGGTGGGCGTTGACCTTGTTCTCGGCGTCCTTCGCCTTCGCGAGCGCGTCGGCGTACACCTTGGCCTCGGCCGGCGACACGAGCGGCGCCTCGCTGAGCGACGTGCCCATGTAGATGCCGGCGAGGCTGTAGTAGTCCTTGGTCGGGAACGGGTCGAACTTGTGGTCGTGGCACCGGGCGCAGCTCACGGTGACGCCCATGAACCCGCGGGTGAGCGTGTCCACGCGGTCGTCGAGTTCCTCGGCGATGGCCTGGGCCGCGGCGGTGTTCTTGTAGTACTCGGCCCCGAGCCCCAGGAACCCGAGCCCGGCGAGCTTCGTGAACGGGTCCTCGGGCGCGTCCGGGAGCAGGTCGCCTGCGACCTGGAGCTTCACGAACCGGTCGTAGGGCATGTCGGCGTTCAGGGCGGCGATGACCCAGTCGCGGTACCGCCACGCGGCCGACTTGGGCTTCGTGCCGAACGTGTGCGCCTGGTCCTCGGCGAACCGGGCCACGTCGAGCCAGTGGCGTGCCCACTTCTCACCATGCGCCGACGACGCGAGCAACTTGTCGACGACCTTCGCGAGCGCGTCGGGCGAGTTGTCGGCAAGAAACGCGTCCACGTCCTCGGGGGTCGGCGGCAGGCCGACGAGGTCGAGGTAGACGCGGCGGACGAGCGTGCGCTTGTCGGCGGCCGGGGCGGGCTTCAGCCCCTTCTCGTCCCACTTCGCGTGAACGAACCGGTCGATCTCGGTTCGGATTTCGAGTTTCGGATTTCGGATTTGCGGAGCGGTCGCCTCCTTCGGCGGCTGGAACGACCAGAACTGCTTGCCCTTCTCAATGTCGATGCCGACCGGCGTCTTGGTGCCACCCGCGGCGGTGCGGGGGTCGGCGGCCCCGTCGGCGATCCACTTCTCGAAGTCCTTGACGACCGCGTCGGGGAGCTTCCCCTTCGGCGGCATCTGGAGGTTCTCGTCGGCGTACTTGAGCGACTTGAGGAGCGTCCCCTCGTTCGGCTTCCCGGGGACGATCGCCTTGCCCGTGTCGCCGCCCTTCTCCCAGCCGGCCCTGGTGTCGAGCAGGAGCCCGCCCTTGAGCTTCTTCTTGCCCTCGGCCTCGGCCGAGTGGCACGAGTAGCAACTCTCGACCAGCACCGGGCGGATCTTCTTCTCGAAGAACTCGACCTGTGCGGCGGTCGGCTCCGCGGCAGACGCGAGCGACGGCGAGAGCAACACGGCGGCGGTGATTGCGGTTCGCAGCATGGTAATCGGTCTTGGCGGGTCCGGGTCGGTGGCCCGGTGAGTCAGGCAGGCCGGGGCAGCCCCGGTGAACGGGCAGGAGAGCATCTGTACTATAATCGTCTCCCGAACCGGCCGCAATCAACATCTCAACTTTCAGGAGCGGTCGTGCGTCAGCCGGGAACGGCGATCCCGCTCATCCTGTCCGCCCTGCTCCTCTCGGCGGCCGGCGCACGGGCCGACGGCGGGACCGTCCGCGTCTCGGAGCCGCGGGGCCGGTGGCAGGTCACGGTGTTCACCTCGCCGACGCCGCTGCGGGCCGGGCCGATCGACGTGAGCGTGCTGGTTCAGGACGCGAGGACCACCCGCCCCGACCCGAGCGTGCGGGTCACGGTCACCGCCACGTCGCGCACCACGCCGCCGGTCGTCGTCACCGAACCGGCCACCGCGGAGGCGGCCACGAACAAGCTCCTCGTCGCCGCGGTGTTCGACCTGCCCGAAGGCGGCTGGTGGGACTTCCGGGTCGAAGTGAGCGGCGTGGGGGAGACGCACGCGGTGACCTTCGAGGCCGAAGCCGCCGAGCCGCTCCCGGAATGGCTGGCGCTCGCGGCCTGGGTCGCGTGGCCGGCCGCCGCGGTGCTGGTGTTCGCGGCGCACCAGCTACTTGTGCGACGGAAGGCGGGAAGCAAGTAGCCGCGGGATCGGTCGGTCTTGGCGAGCGGGGGACGTGAGTCCCCCGGTAGAACCGCAATGCTCTAGCCCCGGGGGCCGCACGTCCCCCGCTCGCCAAGACCGGCCGTTGTTGGCGTTGCCGCGGCTGCGGTTGGTGAAATAGCATGTCAGCACCACTACTTCGGAAGGAACCCGCGATGACGACCGCTTCCCGCTTCAACATCGGCCTGCTCGAAGCCGCGCAAAAGGTGCCCGGGAAGCCCCGCCACAAGACCCGCGAGGTGAAGATCGGGGGCGTCGTCATCGGCGGGACCAACCCGATCGCCGTGCAGTCGATGACCACCACCGACACGTTCGACGTCGAGGGCACGGTCAAGCAGATCCACGCGCTCGAAGAGGCCGGGTGCGAGTTGGTCCGCGTCACGGTGCCCAAGCCCGAGGACGCCGGGGCGCTCTCTCAGATCAAGACCCGCATCGGCATCCCGCTCATCTGCGACATCCACTTCGACTACAAGATGGCGCTGGCGGCCCTCGACCACCCGGTCGACAAGATCCGCATCAACCCCGGGAACATCGGCGGCATGGACCGGTTCCGGCAGGTGGTGCGGAAGGCGAAGGACCGCGGGCTGCCGATGCGGATCGGCGTGAACGCCGGGAGCCTGGAGCGCGAGTTCAACGAGAAGTACGGGTTCCCGTGCCCGCCCGCGATGGTCGAGAGCGCGCTGCGGTACATCGAGGTCGCCGAGGCCGAGGGGTACCACGACATCGTCGTGTCGATCAAGTCGTCGGACGTGCTCGTCGCGGTCGAGGCGTACCGGCTGTTCGCGCAGCTGTGCGACTACCCGACGCACATCGGCATCACCGAGGCCGGCAAGCCGCCGTACGCGGTGACGAAGAGCGCCGCGGGGCTGGCCCCGATCCTGCTCGACGGCATCGGCGACACGATCCGCATCTCGCTCCTGGGCGACCCGGTCCCCGAGATCGCCGCGGCGTTCGACATCCTCCAGGCCACCCAGCGCCGCGTGCGAAGGCCGGAGTTGATCGCGTGCCCGACGTGCGGCCGGCTGGCGATCGACCTGGAGAAGATCATCGCGGAGCTGGAAACGCGGCTCCAGGGCAAGCGGCTGCCGGTGAAGATCAGCGTGCTGGGGTGCGTGGTGAACGGCCCCGGCGAGGCGCGGGAGGCCGACATCGGCATCGCCGCCGGCAACGGCCAGGGGATGATCTTCCGCAACGGCGAGATGGTCCGCCGCGTGCCCGAGGCCGAGATCGTGGACGGGCTGATGGAGGAACTCGCCCGCTGGGAGGTCGAGAACGCGGGCCGGCTCGCGACCCCGGGGCGGCAGCCCGGCGAGGTCGAGGGCCTGGGCCGCCGCAAGCTGCCGGTCGTCGCGGGGTGACGCGGGGCGTGGTACACTTGACGCGGCGCACCTGGGGCCGCCCGAGGGCGAGGCCGAAGTTCCACGTCCAGCACTTCGTCGCGTGCCTGAACGCCGCCTGGGAAGGCGCGCCGAGCCCGCGGACGCTGCGAACGCTCGAAGGGGTGGGGCACGCTTATCTGATCCCGCCCGACACCGAGTTCCCGTTCGAGGAAATCGAGTTCTGGGTGTACGCTCGCTTCTACCGAATCGGGAGCGGCAGCGGACTCCGGAACTTCGCTCTTGAGACCCTGTGGCACGACGCCCCGAGCGGGGTACGCAGCGTCGGCTCGCGGTCGCTGGGGTCGGTTCGATTTAACGACCGGTCGCGGGTGGTCAGCGCCGCCTGGCCCGTCCGCCCCCTCGTGTTCCCCGGCACGGGCACGTACGAGTTCCAACTTCAGGTCGAACTTGTGCGATCGTGGGGCGTCGAGCGAAAGGCCCTCCGAAGTGAATTCGTCGGAATCGAGAGGCAGCCATGAAGCGAGCGAACAGGGGCGGGAAGCGGGTCGTGCCGCAACCGGGCGGGGAGGTCTTCATTCAGGACGAGGCCGCGCCACTTATCTACTCGATGCCGATGCCGCCGGTGAAGAGCCGCGGCCGGCTCATCCCGGCGGATGGTGTACTCATCGTCGACCAGGGGCACGCGTTCCCTCCGGTCGCCGCAACCGCTCCCGGCGACGTCCTTGCCCCCGACCGGCCGCTCGTGCCCACCGCCGACGAGGTCGCCGCGCTCCCGCGGACCGCCCGGCACGCGTTCCTGGCGCGCTGCGCCGCACGGGTCGCGCCACTCGCCCCGGCCGCGGGCGAGATCGACGCGCAACAAGCGGCCGCACTCATCCTCGCGGCGGCGACCGTTCAGACGCCCGTGCGGCGACTGCTCCGGCGCATCCGCCGCGACTTCGACAAGCTCGTGTACCTCGCGAAGCAGCGAAAGTGGACCGACGACACGTCGGTGCCGCCCGACGCACTCGGCCCGCTCTGGCCCGAAGACGTGAAACTGCCGTGGGCGAAGTGACACCCTCGGGTCACTTGAACAGCGCGACCGGGCCGGGGGCGGCGAGGCGCTTCTCGGCCACCCCGAACCACCGCTTCGCCTCGGCCCGCTCCCCCACGAACCACAACTCGTAGCCCAACAGGAACGCCAGCGCCGGCTCGGCCGGGTTCGCCGCCATCGCCTTGCGGAGCTGCGCCAGGTGCCCGGCGAACGCCCCCGCGTTCGCACCATACGGCTCCTTCGGGTCGAACGCGCCGGCCGGCCACGCCGGGTCGAGCGCCAGGCCGGCGTGGACGTCGCCCGCGGCAACGGCATAGTTCCCCGCCGCGAACTCGGCCTGCGCCTTCAGGAAGTGCGGCTCGGCGGCGCGTGCATCGGCCGCGATCGCCTGGTTGAAGCGGTCGATTGCGGTGCCGTACTCGCCGGCCGCGAACGCCTCGCGGCCGAGCTTGAGCAGCCGGGCGAGTTCCTTCACCGGATCAGGGTCGGGCTTCTCGGACTTCACCAGGACCGGGTCGGCGAACGGGTCAAACCGGAACTCGGGGCGGCCCGGCGGGGGCGGCGCGGCGACCCGGGCGACGTCCGGGGCGATCACGCCCGGCGGCGGAAAGTCTCGCTTCGGCTCGATCACCAGGAACCCGCCGGCTCCGACCACCGGCCCGGGGGCCGGCTGCGCCGCCGCAACTTGACGGGGCGGAACGCCGCCCGCCGCCGCAACGCCGTTGCCGTTCGGGTTTGCGTCGGCGTTCCCCATGAAGCCGAACGGCGGCGGGACGAACGGCGGCGGCAGCACGAACGGGCTCGTGAGCCCGGGACCGAACACCGGCGTGCCCCAGTACGGGGACCACCCCAGCGCACCGCCCCACACCGGGTTCCAACCGAACGTCGGCCCGACGCCCCATCCCGGCCCGAGGAACCCCGGCCCGAACCCGAACGGCGTGACCGGCGCGATGGCCGGCAGCACCGGCGCGAGCGGGAACCCGGGGTACACGCCGCCGTAGTAGTTCGCGAACCCGGAGCGGTAGCCGAAGCCGTACCCGAACGGCGAGAGGAAGGCGGACCGTGAGTAGTACCCCCCGACGAACCCGCCGCCGGAGAACCCGCCGCGGTAGCCGAAGCCGAACCCCGGCGCGACGAACGTGCGGGGGAAGCCGCCGCGGTAGACCGGCCCGGCGACGAACTGCGCGCGGGCCGGGGCGGTGTCCGCCAGAACCACGCACGCCGCCGCGACCGCCGCGATGGTGCCAGACTTCATTTCGGTGCTCGGTGAGCGAGAGGGGCCTTACAACCCGATTATCCCTCACAACCCGGCCCGCCGCAACCGGGCCGGTCCGATTGTCGCACGGGTTCGCCGTCGGTCCGGCCCGTATACTAACGCCGCCCCCCCCGCTGTACCGGAACCCCGATGGCACCGATCACCCGGGAAGTCCTGCGCGACTACCTGCACGACGCCCTGCCCGACGTGGAACTGGCAGCGGTCGAGCGCGTGCTGCGGGCGTCGGCCGAGGTGAGGGCGCTGCTCGCGGAGGTGATGGAGCAGGAGGACCGCGGCGAGCACACGGTCGGCGCGATCTGGCGGCGCGAGCGGGTGAGCTGCCCGACCCGCGACCAGCTCGGGGGCTACGTCCTGGAGGCGGGCGACCCCGAACTGCTCGACTACGTCCGGTTCCACCTCGAAGAGATCGGGTGCCCGTACTGCCAGGCCAACCTCGACGACCTCAAGCGGCTCCGTCAGTAATCGGTCTTGCGGAACTCGTACACCGCGATGCCGAGGATCACGACCGCGAACGCCAGCGACGACAGGACCGAAAGCTCGGGGTGGAACTTCCCCTTCTCCTTCACCGCCTCCAATTCGCGGATCGGCTCGGTGTGGGTGCCGGCGTTCATCGCGTCGAAGAAGATGCCGCTCATGTCGAGCGGCTTCGGCAGCGCCCAGTACCCCACCTCGACCAGGGCCGACGACGCGGGCGTGACCCCCGGGACCTCGAGGCCGACCGCGTGGTGGTGCGCGAAGTTCATGGCCCAGCACATGACCCAGAACAGCAGGGTGCCGAACACGGCGACGACCGTGCTCCGGGTCCACACCGCGAGGAACGCGCTGAACGCGTAGAACACCGCGAAGTTGATGACCAGCAGCGGCACCGCGTACCAGTACGTCGCGTCCCACACGCCGGTGGCGACGCCGATCCCGGCCCACGTCCCGCCCACGAACAGCACCGCGTGCAGCGCCACGAACAGCACCACGCCCAGGTACTTCCCGATCACCAGCGCCCACCGGGCGGCGGGCTTGGCGAGCAGCACCGTGACCGCGTTCGGCTCCAGGAACGTCGGCAGGAACCCGCCGGTCCACAGCAGCGCCAGCAGCACCCCGGCCGTGTCGGCGACGATGCCCGCGAGCCGCAACTGGAAGAACTTCACCGCGTCGGCCTTGAACCGCGGCACGTCCAGCTCGAACAGGCCGAACCCCAGCGACATGCGCCCGCCGGCGGGCGGAATCCCCTCCTCGCGTGCCTTTTGCACCTCCGCGTCGCTCGGGTCGATGCCGGGCCGGTGGAAGTCGCGGATCTCGTTCGGGTTCCGCTCGCGCTCGCCGGGCGTGTCCACCCGCATCCCCAGGCAGAACACGGTGCAGAACGCCGACATGCCGAGCATGACCCAGAACAGCTTGGACGCGAGCGACTGGCGGAACGTGTCCCGCACCATCCACCGCACGGTCCGGATCGCGACGGGTAGCGAGTTCACGCGACGCCCTCCTTCTCGTAGAGCGGCTTGAGGGCCGCCTCCAGGCGCTTGCCGGCCGGGTGCGCGTCGCCCAGGAGCTTCGCGAGCGGGCCGGTGTGGACCACCCGGCCGCCGACCAGCACGGCCAGCGCGTCGCACAGCTCCTCGACCTCGGGCAGCACGTGCGACACGAGGAGGACCGTCTTCCCCGCCGCCTTCAGCTCGCGGACGACGGACCGGAGCAACTGCCGGCCGGACAGGTCGAGCCCCTCGGTCGGCTCGTCGAGGATCAGCAGGTCCGGATCGTTGATCAGGGCCTGCGCGAGCCCGAGCCGCTGGACCATCCCCTTGCTGAACCGGGCGATCGGCTCCGAGCGGCGATCCGCCAGCCCCACGCGGGCGAGCAACTGATCGACCTTCGCGGGCAGCGCCGGCAGCGGCACGCCCGACAACCCGCCGTAGAACGTGAGCAACTCGCCGGCGGACAGGTACCGCGGGAAGGCGTGGTTCTCGTGCATGTACCCGATGCGGCCGAGGGTCCGACGGTCGCCCAGCGGCCCGCCGAGCCGGCTGACCGTGCCGGCCGTCGGGGCCGTCAGGGACAGGAGCACCTTGACCAGCGTGGTCTTCCCGGCCCGGTTCGGGCCGAGGAGCCCGAACACGCCGCCGATCGGCACGGTGAGGGTCACGCCGCGGAGCGCGGGCACCCCGGCCCCGCGGCCGAACAGACCGGTCGGGTAGGTCTTCGTCACCTGATCGAACTGTGCCGCGTGTGTCACCGGCCGCGCCTCGCTTGCGGGTTCGCGCCTCGCCCTGCCCTCAACGAACGGAAATCCCGCCCGGGGGCAAGCCGCGTGTCAACGAAAAAGCCCACCCGCGGAACGGGTGGGCTCCGGGTGAGCCCCAGGGGTGCCGCGTCACTCCACGAGGGTGACGCCGACGCCGCTCTGGAAGATGTTCTCCATGCAGGTCTTGAGGTTGTCGATGCGGGTCTGGTACGGGCCGGTGATGATCTGCGCCGGGGCGATCGTCGAGGCACCGGCCACCCCCGTGTTCCCGGCGGCGGCGATGTCCGCCATGAACTTCAGGGCGGTCGGCCGGAACGTGGCGGACGGGGCCAGGACCTCGTCGAACAGGTCGCCGAACGCAATCGGGTACACCCGAACCGGAGCGTTCGGCAGGCTCAGCCCACTGTTACCGCTGGCCGTGGTGGCCATCTGCACGTTCATCTGGCTGACGACCGCGACCGTCTGGGCGATGGAGGTCGCGTCGCCGTTGCCCGCCGAGTTGTTCGCAGTGGAGTTCGGGTAGTACGAATTGAACCCGGCCTGGACGAACGAGAAGGTCCGCCAGTTGTTCGGCACCCCGTCGGTCTCGAAGATGACGACCTTGCCCGCGCCCCGGCGGCCCTTGGTGGTCCCGTAGGTGCCCGTCGGGAGCGTGGCCGACGGGGACAGCAGGTTGAACCCGTACGACAGCCCGGTGTTCGGGTCGGTCGACCCGTCGGCGTTCGGGATCTCATCCTGCCCCACGCTGCCGAACGAACTGTTGTAGGGCCGGACCTCTGCGGTGATCGCCGCCGCCCCGCCCGCGTCGATCGTGTTGAGCAGCGACTTCGGGTAGAACAGGGCGTTCTTCAGGGACTCGAACCTCTGGCCCATCGGCCGGCGGATGTTGTTGTACCCGCTGTTGGCGAACAGCACGAGCCCGGCGTAGTTGTTCGGGTGGTTGTTCTTAACGTCGTCGAGCACCGAGTTCATGCCGGCCTTGAGCTGCCAGCACTGGGCCTCGTTGCACGTCCCGGGCAGCCAGTTGTTGTGCGAGCTGTTCGCGCCCAGAAAGTCCACCATCGACAGGGGGCCGAACCAGAAGTGTAGCCGCGGGCGGTTCGAGCTGTCGTTGTACGCCATGTACGGCTTCCGCACGTCGCCCCCGATCCAGGCGCCCGACGGGCCGGTCCACGTCTCCATGGCGGTCGTGTTGACCCGCCGCCCGCCCCCGCTGACCGACCAACTGTCGGCCGAGCCGTACAGGTCGCCACTGTCGTTCCGGTTGTACGCGACGACGTAGTCGATGTACCGCTTCCAGAACACCCGGTCGAGGATCTCCACGGAACTCAGCCCGGTGGCACCGGTGTCCACGTCGTTGGGGATGGACGTGTAGTACACGACGTGCCCGGCCCGGAGGTTCGGAGGGAGCACCTGAGGCCCGCTCTTGATCCACCGGAGCACTGCCGGGTAGTCGACCCGCCAGTTCCCGGTGCCGGTCGCCAAGACCGTGCTCGAGCCGGTGTTTAGCAGCGAGCTGTTGACGCCGCCGGCCGGGGTGGACCCCTGGGTGTCGTAGTTCACGCCCCACGTCGAGCCGTCGTTCCGGTGGAAGAACCGGAGCCGCCAGTCGCCGGCGACGTAGTTGGCGTCACCCGGTTGGCCGACCGGGGTGCGGGGGTCGGGCGGCCAGATGAAGAACGTCTTGCCCCAGTACCCCGGCCCCATCGAGTACCCCTTGAACCGGTCGCCCGGGGGCACCAACTGCCCGCCGTTGCCCCCGTACGCACCCGGGTTCGAGGGCGTCGTGCTGCTGCTCCGGAACGTGCGGTACCCGGGGATGTCCAGGTCGTACCCGTACTGCTCCCACACCGGGTCGCGGAACCGGGTGACGTTCACGCCGCCGACCGTCGTACTGGTGTAAGTGTAGCCGAGGAGTTCCGCGGCGTTGATGGGCGCCCGCTTGGCGCTGGTCCAGGTGGTGTCGACCTTGTCGATCGACCCGTCGGACCGCCGCCACCGGTCGCCCTCGTAGGTGCTGCCCCCCGCGTCGGTCATCGTCCCGAACGAGGCGGGGGCGGGGGTCGGCCCCTTCGGGTTCCCCTCGGTCCCGTTGTGGAAGGCGTCGTACCCGCTGGTGTCGTAGGTGTAAGGCGTGTACCCCGAGCCGGGGGGCGAGTCGCCGCCGGACTGGTCCGGGCTCCACCGGTGGAAGGCGTTCTTCAGGTTCGGGAAGCCCCCGACGACGGTCAGGGGGAACGCCGGGGTTTCAGGGGACCCGACGTTCGACGGGTCGAAGTAGAAGTTCCGGATGATCGGCGGGCCGCCGGGGGTGGTGACCGTGTAGTTGTTCCGGGAGATGGCCTCGCCGCTGCCGTTGGCCTTGTTGGCCGTCGCCCGGATCGAGTTCGTCGGTGCGTTCGCGTAGTGCCCGAACCGCGGGATGATGTCGTCCGGGTTCATCGATTGGCCGCCCTCGTTGAACACGCTGGAGAACGCCATCGACCCGGTCATGTCGAGGACGAACGCGATGTCGCGGGGCTTGAACACGGCCGTGGCCTTGGCCCCGGTCGGCATCCCGTTGACCCCGAACACCCGCATGAAGTACGTGGGCTGGCTGACCGCGAGCGTCACCTTGATGGCGGTCCACGACCCCCCGCCGGTCGGGGTGGCCGACTGGTTATTGGTCACGTCGGTCCACGTCGCAACGCGGAAGATCTCGGACACCGGGTCGTACAGGTACTGGCCGGCCTCGATCTTCGAGATCTGGGCGTTGACGAAGTTCTGGCTCATGTACCGGTTCGTCGTCACCCGGGACTTCCCGGCGGCGACGGCGTTCACCAGGTTACTGTTGACCGACCCGGGCTTCGTGTTGAGCGTCCGGCACGCGGCCAGGGACGCGGTGTCGGCCGCGTTCTGGGACTGGGTCCGCGAGACCGCGAGCATGCCGAGGTCCACGGCGAGGCCGATGAACCCGAACAGGCCGATGAGGCAGACCGCGAGCATCGGGAGGATCGTCCCGTCCCGCCGGCGGTGGTGGACCCGCTTGACCATGACGCTCTCCAGAAGGGCGGCCAGTGCCGCCGCGGCGAGGGAATCCGACACGGGGCCGCCGCGCGGCGGCCCGGGGCGACGGGGCGGGACGCTACCCCTCGACCCCGGACATGCTGATGACGTTGACCGGGATGTCCGACATCTTCAACAGGCTCGGCAGGAACGGGCGGAACGTCCCCCGAACGTGGACCGCGATCCGGTCCGGGAACGACGCGAAGTTCCAGCTCTGCTTGTTCGAGTCGCTGGGGTTGAACGGGTTCGGGAACACCGTCCCGCTCTTCGATTTCGGCCGCACGACCGGCGGCGTCTGCAGCAACCCGGCGGGGTCCACCGCGTACACCGCGAACTGGTAGCCGACGATCTGGACCGCGGTGCCGCCCATCCGCGCCTCGGCGTACGTCTTGATGCTCACGTACGTCCGGCCCGCCCCGTCGGTGTAGGGGGTCGTGTCGAAGTTCGTCGGCTTGTCCGCGTTCACGCAGGCGTACCGCGCGCCCTCGCGGGTCGCCAGGTCGGTGACGTGGAGCACGAACAGGTACCGGCAGTACTCGAAGATCCCGAACAGGAGCAGGCAGAAGATCGCCAGGGTGAAGGCGGCCTCGACAATGGCGGCCCCGCGGCGGGTCCGGCGCGTGTTTCGGAGCATCATCGACGGACCCTCTCGCACGGGGAATGGAACGGGAACTCGCCTGGAGGCGCGGGGCGGCTCACCAGTCCTCGGGGTTGTCCGGGTCGGCACCGGGCTTCGGGAGGTTCTCGTTCACGGTGAACGCCTCGTCCCGAAGCATCTCCCACCGCACGGTGAACGCCACGGTCGTCGGCTTGATGAGCCCGGCGTTGATCCAGCGGACCTTGTCCCAGGGGACGGACACGGTGACCAGGAGCGGCTGGCCCTTGATCCCCTGGTAGGGGTCGGCCGGCGTCCCGAGCGGGTTCACCTTGCCGTCCGCCCCGTTGGGGGACGTGAACTGGAACGTGACCGTGACGTCGGCCGGCTGAAGTGCCTTGAGGCCCATCGACACGAGGTACTGGTACACGGTGTTCTTGACGTTGTACGAACCGGCCGTCGCGTACACCTCGATCGGCGTCCCGGTGCTGTTGATCGTGTACCCCTGGGCCGCGAGCCGTGCGCCCTCGCGGGCGGCGTTCGAGACGATCTGCTTCACCTGCACGAGGCGGCCGACCTCCCACACGCCGAACAGGAGGGGGACGATGATGGCCGACGTGACCAGCGCCAACTCGATCGCGGCGACTGCCCGACGCGAAGGCACCCGTTGGCGGATCATCGCAGACCTCCCGCAAGCAGATGGGGGTGAACTTGAGGCAATGGTGCCTCTTACGACTAACCTTGATCTCTGTCTCATACTACTTCACAGGCTTGCGGGTTGGGGCGGTTCGCCCAAAAAATTCCGACACCGAGTCTGGATTTCGGACAACCATTCAGCCCGTACCTGAATGGTGCCGCTCGACGGAATCAACCGATTCTCGCTCGTTGACACGGTTCCGTCGACCGGAACACACAAGCCGCAGCCCAAACGGCCCTGAATTGCTCTCCTTGCCAACTATTATCACCCGGCCAAAGTACCTTTCCGCGGCCCGAAATCGGGCGGTTCGGCACCTGGGTTCCGCCCCGCGGGGTCGCATAATCAGTCGTAACGCTCTGCTCCCAGTCACGTCTCCGGGGGTCTCCGATGCGCTGCTCGCTGCCCGCCCTGCTCGCCCTGACGACACTCCTCGCCGCCGCGGAGCCGGTCCCGAACGCCGGGCCGCTCGCCGCCGAGAGGGCCGCGAAGAACGCGGTCCTCCCCGACGGGTTCCGGATGCAGGCGTTCGCCGCCGAGCCGGAGGTCGTGCAGCCGATCTCCTTCACCCTCGACGCCCGCGGCCGGGTGTGGGTTCTGGAGGCGTTCAACTACGGCAACTGGCAGGCGACCGGGAAGGACCGCGTCACGATCCTCGAAGACGCCGATTGCGACGGAAAGGCCGACAAGCGGACCGTCTTCTACGAGGGGTTCAACTACGCCACCGGCATCGAGGTCGGGTTCGGGGGCGTGTGGGTGATGTCGCCCCCGTGCCTGTACTTCGTCCCGGACCGCGACGGCGACGACAAGCCCGACGGGCCGCCCGAGGTCGTGTTCGACGGGTTCGGGTACAAGGAGAGCCGGCACAACCTCGCGAACGGGTTCACCTGGGGACCGGACGGCTGGCTGTACGGCGGGCACGGCCGCACCAGCCCGTCGCTGGTCGGCAAGCCGGGAACCCCCGCCGACAAGCGGGTGCCGTGCGACGGCGGCGTGTACCGCTTCCACCCGACGCGCCGCGTGTTCGAGACGTTCGCGGACGGCACGACGAACCCGTGGGGCGTGGACTTCGACGACTACGGCCAGTGCTTCGTGTCGAACTGCGTGAACCCGCACCTGTTCCACATGATCCCCGGCGGGCACTACGAGCCGTGGCGGAACCGGGCGTCGAGCCTGTACGCCTACGAGCGCATCCCGACGGTCGCGGACCACCTGCACTACCCCGGCGGCGACCTGCGGGCCGCGCTCGGCTCGCCGGACACGCTCGCCCTCGGCGGCGGCCACTCGCACTGCGGCACGCTCGTCTACCTCGGCGACTCGTTCCCGGCGAACTACCGCAACACCGCGTTCATGTGCAACGTCCACGGGCGGCGGATCAACAACGACGTGCTGAAGGCGAAGGGGTCCGGGTACACCGCGAGCCACGGCAGGGACTTCATGCTGTCGGCCGACCCGTGGTTCATGGGCGTCACGCTCCGCACCGGCCCGGACGGCAGCGTGTTCGTGTCCGACTGGTCCGACACGGGCGAGTGCCACACGCTCAAGCCCGACCGCGGCACCGGCCGCATCTACAAGATCTCGCACGCCGACGCGAAGGCGAAGCCGGTCGATCTCGCGAAGTTGAGCGACGCCCAACTGGTCGAACTGCACCTGCACAAGAACGACTGGTACGTTCGCACCGCCCGCCGCGTCCTTCAAGAGCGTGCCGCGAGCGACGCCAAGGTGAGCGCCAACGCGGTGAAGCTGCTCGACGCAATCCTCGCGCAGAACCCCGACGAGACGCGGCGGTTGCGGGCGATGTGGACGCTCCGGGCGCTCGGCGTGCTCGACCCGGCCCCGCTGCTCGCCGATCGCGACGCGCACGTTCGCGGCTGGGCCGTGCGGCTCGCGGGCGAGGCCGAGTCGCCAACGCCCGAGGTGCTCGCGAAGTTCCGCGAGATGGCGAAGGCCGATGCGTCGCAGGTCGTGCGGCTCGAACTCGCGTCCGCACTCCAGCGGCTCCCGCTCGACAAGCGCTGGGACATCGCCGCCGAGTTGGTGCGGCACGCGGAGGACGCCGGCGACGCGAACCTGCCGCTCGTGTACTGGTACGCGATCGAGCCGCTCGTCCCCGAGAACCCGGCGAAGGCGCTCGAACTCGCTGCGAAGGCCGAGGTGCCGCTGGTGCGCCGGTTCGTGGCGCGGCGGCTCGCGGACCACGCTTCCACGCAGGGGGACAAGGGCGACCTCACGCCGCTCGTCGAGGCGATCGCGAAGGCCGGCGCGACGGTGCAGGCCGACTGGCTCGCCGGCGCACGCGAGGGGCTCCGCGGCCGCAAGTCGCTGCCGATGCCGGCCGGGTGGGCGGCGGTGTACGCGAAGCTCCGCGACGGCGCCGACCGCGCGACCCGCGAGAACGCGATGGCGCTCGCGGTCGTGTTCGGCGACCCGCAGGCGCTCGCCGACCTCCGCACGATCGCACGAAACCCGGCCGCGGCGGCCGCCGAGCGGGTCGCGGCGCTGGAGACGCTCATCTCCAAGCGAGTCCCGGACCTCGCGCCGGTGCTGCACGAGCAACTCACCGACAAGGCCACCCGCCGCGCCGCGCTCCGCGGGCTCGGCGCGTTCTCGGACCCGAACACGCCGAAGCACATCCTCGCGGCCTACCCGGCGCTAAGTTCCGACGAGAAGCAGGACGCGGTGGCGGCGCTCGCGTCGCGCACGGAGTACGCGGGTGCGCTCCTCGACGCCCTCGAATCGAAGGCGGTCCCGCGGGTGGACGTGTCGGCGTTCGCGGCCCGGCAGGTGTTCGCGCTCGGCGACCCGAAGCTGAACGCGCGGCTCAAGGAGGTGTGGGGCGAGGTCCGCGACACGAACCCGAAGCGCGGCGAGTTGATGGCGAAGTACAAGGGGATGCTGACGCCCGCGTATCTCAGAACCGCCGACCTGAAGGCCGGTCGGGCGCTGTTCACGAAGTCGTGCCAGCAGTGCCACAAGTTGTTCGGCGAGGGCGGGACGGTCGGTCCGGACATCACCGGCTCGAACCGGTCGGACCTCGACTACCTGCTCGGCAACGTGATCGACCCGAGCGCCGAGGTGGGCCGCGACTACCGCATGTCGGTGGTCCGCACGGCCGACGACCGCGTCATCACCGGCATCATCGTCGAGCGCACCGCGGCCCGCGTCGTGGTGCAAACGGCGACCGACCGCATCACGCTCTCGCCCGACGATGTGGACGGCGTGAAGGACTCGCCGCTGTCGATCATGCCCGAGGGGCAGCTCGATTCGCTCACGAGGGAGCAGGTCCGCGACCTGGTGGCGTACCTGATGCAAAAGACGCAGGTGGACCTCCCCGGCGGGAAGTGACGCGACGTTCCGGCCCCGCTGCTTGACAGCCTCCGGGGCGTGGCGGAGAATCTGTGGCACGCGAGGCACACAGGAGACGGCCATGGGCCTGTTCGACATGTTCGGGGGCGGGGAGAACAAGACCACGTTCGGCCCCCACGAGGGGTTCGCGGGCGTGCTGCTGGCGGCGGCCGCGGCCGACGGGCACATCTCCGAGGAGGAGGCCCGCGGGCTGTGGGGCGCGATCGAGCGGATGAAGCTGTTTTCGAGCTTCACGCCCGACAAGTTCAACAAGCTGATGGACACGCTGCTGAAGGTGCTCAAGAAGGGCGGGCCGGACGCGCTGGTCGAGAAGTGCGCCCCCGCCCTGCCCGAGCGGCTCCGCGGCCCGGCGTTCGCCAACGCGGTCGACATCGTCCTCGCCGACGGGGCCGTCGAGGACGACGAGAAGGAGCTGATCGAGAAGCTCCAGTCCGCCCTCGAAATCGACGACGACGAGGCCAAGATGATCATCCAGGTCATGATCATCAAGAACCGCGGGTGAGCGAGGCAGCCGGCGCCAAATCGGGAGTCGACCTTGGCAGACCCCACCGACCACGAAGCAAACCTCTTGCGATTCGTTCGAGAGGTCGCCGACAGCGAGGTCGTGTGGGGCATCCGCATGACGCGGGGCTTCGCGAACTGGGACTCGGGGGAGACGGGCGAGTGGTCGGTCATGCCCTTCTGGTCCACCCGCGAAGAGGCGGAGCTCCTGGCGGATCAGTTCGAGGGCGGTGAGCCCGCCCCGATCCCACTGTTCGACTTCCTCTACCGTTGGCTCCCGAACATGGTCAACGACTACTTCATGCCGGCGGCGAAGTGCACCACGGACCGGGAGGGGATCGCTCTACGGTCAAGCGACCTCCAGGATCGGATCCACCGCCGCCTGGCAGAATTCGGTCGCCTGCCCGAGTACCAAGCCAGGTCCCGCGAGTCGGTCCACGCCGAACGGTCCGGCCGGAGGTAATCTCCAACGCCCCCTCTCGACTCTCGACTCATCCCGCCACCGGCGGCAGCCCGGTCACCTCGACGGGTTGGCGGCCGGTTGGGGTCTCGGCCTCCATCTTCGTGCCGGGCTCCTGGTGCTTCCACCGCAGGTACGCCAGCGCCACCGGCACTCCCAGCCGCGGCGAGTGACAACTCGATGTCACAACGCCGACCTCCTGCCCGTCGCGGAACACCTTCGCGCCGGCCGGGAGCGGGCCGCCGTCGAGGACTTTCAGGCCGAGGAACGCACGGTTGACGTGCCCGGCCCGGTCGCGGGCCATCACGATCGGCTCCTGGCCGAGGTAGCACCCCTTCGAGTAGCTTACCGCCCGCGGCGCGCGGCCGACCTCCATCACGAACCGGTTCGCGTCGATGTCCGGGCCGAACAGCGGCGTGCCGGCCTCGATTCGGAGCGTCTCGAACGTCTCGGCCGTTCCCGGCACCGCCCCTGCGGCAACGAGCAACCCGCGGACGCCGTCGGCCCGCTCCTTCAGGCACACGAGATCGAACCCCGGCACGCCGAGCAGGTCGCGGCGGCGAACGTTGCACGTTGCGTTGGCACCAAACGTCCGCTCGGTGTGCGCGAACTCGGGCAACTCGGGCACCGGCTCGCCGAGCGCCTTCGCCAACACTTCGGCGGCGTGCGGCCCGGCGAGGTGGAACTGGGCGAACTGGTCGGTGACGTCGGTGATCTCGACCTGCTCCGAGATGAGGTAGCGGTCGAGGTACTTCGCGAGGTCGGCGCCGCGGCCGGCGGTGGTCTCGACCCACATCGCGTGCCGGCGGTCGGCGAGCAGGACGTGGTAGATCCACACCGCGAACTGCACCTTCGCCCGCGAGTCGCACAGGTACGCCTCGCACCCGCCGCCGAGCGGCAGGTTCTTCGTGTCGTTCGTCGAGAGGTTGCCCAGGAACATCGGCGCGTCGTCGCCGGTGAGCAGCAGCTTCCCCGCGGCGGCCGTGTCGAACAGTGCGGCGCTGGAAACGGCGGCGGCGTAGTCGGGTGGCGTCATGCAACGTCTCCAAACCCACGGGTCGCGACCCGTGGGCGTCAGGCGAGTGTCAGCAGCGTCTTGTGCGCGTCGGGGACGAGCAGCACCTTCTCGCCGCCGTCTATGAGCCGCTGCACCTCGTCCGGCGTGTGGAGCGGGGTGGTGAACAGGCTCTCGGCGACGTCGTCGGGGTAGCCGCTCGCGAGGAACACGCTGTACGTCCGCGTGACGTAGGCCCAGAGCCGCGCCGCGGACCAGTCGGCCGGCTTGAGCCGCGCGAGCCGCCGCTTCGCGCCCGACGGCGCGGCCATCGAGCGGAGCATCGCGGCCCCGGCTCCAAGCTCGGGCGCGGCGGCGGTCAGCAGCGCGATGCGGCTCCCCTGCGGGGCGACCCGGGCCGCACACACCAGCGCCTTCGCGAGGTCGAGGAACGTCGTCTGCGCCGGGTCGCCGGACACCGCCGCGACGACCGTGTCGGGCTCCTCGGCCACGGTGCCGGCCCAGCGAGCGTCCTGGCGGCGGACCCCCTCGGCGGAACTGGTCGGTAGCCCGCCGATCACGTCCTGCACCGCGTCGCCGGCCCCGGCGATCACCTGAACGAAGAACGGCATCCCGAGCAAAGCGACGACCTCGGTGGCCTCCTCGCGGACGGGCCACGGGGCCTCGCCCGGGGCGTCGATCGACACCTGACCCTGGTACGCGGCCCGGTTCTCGGCGTCGCCGAGCGCCGGGAAGATGGCGCACTCGGCCCCGGCGTACCCCGCGAGCGGGTCGTACCCGCGGCCGCTGACGACGACGGTGAAGTCGCCGTCGGCGAGCGTGCGGTTCAAGTAGATGCGCCGGGCGTCGACCGTGGACCCGACGTACGCGAGCCGCTTCCGGTCGGCCGGGTCGTGGGCCTCGCGCCGCACCGGGGCGAACTCGACGGCGAGCGCGGCCGCCCAGTCGGCGGGTACCTCGGGCGGCGTGAGGAGCGTGACGGACCCGAGCGCGACGCCCGCGTCCCGCAGGTACGCGAGCACCGCTTCGACGACGGGAACGACCTGTGCCACGCCGGAATCAACCACGACGGTGACGCGGTCGTCGGGGGTCAGCGCGCGGCGGAGCGGCTCGAAGCCGACCGGCCTGTCGAGCGCCGCACGGGTGAGTTCGGCGGGGGACGCGGGCTGCGCCGCGACGGGTGCGTGCGTGACAGCGACCGCGCGGGCGGGCGGAACAGACAGCAACCACGCGGCCGACCCAACGATCAGATCCTGTGACATCACCTTCCCCTGCCCCGGTCCCATGCGGGCATTATAAGGGCGGGGGGAAGACGCGGTCACCGAGCGGGGGCGGGGTCAGGCCAAATACGATTAATCCGCACCCGTGGTGTCTCTCTTCCCCTCTCCCCTTGCGGGAGAGGGTGCCGCGAGTCCTCGAGCGGCGGGTGAGGAGTGACACCTTATGACGTGTCGAGGCGTTTCCCCCCACCCGGCTCGCAGAGCCTCGCCACCCTCCCCACCAGGGGGAAGGCAAGAGTCCGCCACGGCTACCGATCACCCGGATCTGGTGTCAGTCCACGACCGGGTTCTTGTCGGTGATGACGCCGACGGTCTTCATCTTCATCGTGAGCTTGGCGTCCACGGTCTGGCCCATCGCCTCGATCGACATGGTGCCGGACAGGTCCATCTCGATCTTCGACTCGGTCACGCGGCCGGCCTTCATGTTGAACGTGTGCGTCGCGGCGTACTTGTCGGCCTTGAGGTCGGCCGCGGTGATCTTGAACGGGAGGCCCGAGTCGCCGTTGTCGTCGCCCGGCTTGAACTTCAGGTCGCCCTTGGCCGAGAGGGTGGCCAGGTCGCCCTTCACGGCGTCGAGCGTGTACTTCTCCTTCGTCTCGACGTTCCCCATCGCGCCCATCGCGACCGCGGTCGTGCGGTCCCAGGTGCCGCCGACCGCGACCGGCTTGGCGGGGCCGGCCAGGAACGTCTGCGCGAACATCTGCTTCACGGCCGCCTGCGGCATCATCGCCTTCATCATCTTCCGCTCGGCCGCCCCCTCGCCGACGACCGCGTCGAGGAACTTCTCGTACCCGTCGAGCTTGGTCACCTCCAATTTGTCGCTGAGCGTGGCGGTGAACGTGACCCCCTTGAGGTTCCCGGCGGCGTTGGCCCCGGGAAGGTTCGGCGCGTCGACGGTCATCTCGACGTAGGTCATCTCGACCACCGTCTCGCCGGCCTTCACCGACTTCACCTTGAACTTGAGCACCGACTTGATGCCCATCTTCTGCTCGACCTTCTGGCCCAGGACCTCGATCTTCTGGTCCATGATCACGGACGACTTGTTGTAGAAGACGTCGCCCTCCTTGAGCTTCCACTGGAGGGTGTGGGCGTCGCCCTGCGCGGCGATCAGCAGTGCGAGGACCGGGGCCGTGAACATCGGGTGAACCTCTTCGGGGTGTGCGGGCGGACCGGGGGGCGCGGTGTTGGAACCTTTCGCCTCACGCGGGCCGCCACGGAGGGCGGCCCCTACAGAACAAAGGCAAAAAGGATCGTAGGGGCCGCCCTCCGTGGCGGCCCGCCAACCGCCTCCGGCAGATCTCGACGGTTTTATTCCCAGAGCCACCGGGGGCGCTGCTTGTACTTCGCCGGCACCGCCGCCGTATTTGCCGGTCGGCGTGGTGGTCACTCCGCGGCGGCGAACTCGTTCGAGAGCAGCAACACCTGCGCCAGTTCTTCCCACGGGCCGAGCGGAGCGGGGAGCTTCGACGTGTCGAGGAAGTGCGTCTTCGCGTCCCACTTCATCATCGTGCCGGGCAGCGCCGCCATCTGCCGCTCGGGCATCGTGATCGTGGGCGCCCACCGGAACGCGTTCCCGGCCGGGTCGGCCTTGGAGAACGTCAGGAAGTCGAGCGCGTCGCCCTTCTTGACCTCCACGGCCTTGAGTTTCGTGGGCACGCTGTCGTTCGCGGCGGTCCACTCGCCGAGCAGCCCGGTCCGGCTCGACACGATCCGGCACAGGACCCCGTCGCCGGCCGGGGCGGTGTGGCTCAGTTCGGCGGCGACGTCGATCTTCCCGTCCTCGGGGGCGGTCCACCGGCGGCACGCGGCCCGCACCTTCGTGGCCCTCCCGCCGTCGGGGCCGATCTCCAGGCCCGTGAGATCGACGCCCGCGAGCTTCACCCCTTTCACGACGTTCCCGGCGAACGCGAGCGGGGTGAACGCGGTCACCTTCTTCGCCGCGTCGTCGTAGTCGGCGTACCCGTAGCTCCAGGTCGTCGCCTCGGGGACGACGACGTCGTTGGGCGGGTACGAGTCGAGGAACGCGAGCGCCCGCGACACCTCGGCCGGCGTGGCCGGGCGCTGGAGCGCCGCCCGGTACAGTTTCTGGACCGCGGCGGGCCGGTCGGCGGCGCTCGCGGGCTTCGCGGCGGCCGCGAGCGCCTTGGCGTTGTCGAGCACGAACGGGCTGTTCATCAGGAACAGCGCCTGCGGCGGGAGCGTGGTGCTGGTGCGCGCGCCGGTCGAGAAGTTCGGGTCCGGGAAGTCGAAGCTCCGGAACAGGTTCGGCAGCGTCTTGCGGTCCACGAACGCATACACGGTGCGGGAGAGGGTCGCGGGCTGCGCCACGTCGCGGGGCTTGCCCCCACGGGTGCCGTCGAGCCGCCCGGACACGGCGAGGATCGAGTCGCGGTACGCCTCGAACTCCAGCTTCCGCACCGGCATCTTCCAGAGCAGCCGGTTCTCCGGGTCGGTCTTCGCCCCGGCGGCGAGCGCGTCGGCCGAGCGGGACGACTGGCGGTACGCGGCCGAGGTCATGACGAGCTTGTGGAGCTTCTTCACCGACCACCCGTCGGCGACGAACTTCGCCGCGAGGAAGTCGAGCAGTTCCGGGTGCGTCGGCCGGTCGCCGCGGAACCCGAAGTCGCTGGCGGTGCCGACGATCCCGCGGCCGAAGTGCCAGCCCCAGACGCGGTTCACGAACACGCGGGCGGTGAGCGGGTTGGCCCGGTCGGTGATGGCCTGGGCGAGTTCGAGCCGGCCGCTATTGGTCGCCGGGAACGGCTTGCGGTCCGGGCCGGCGAGTGCGGAGAAGAACGCCCGCGGGGCCGGTGCGCCCGGGGTCCGCGGGTTCCCGCGGACGAACACCTTCCCGTTGTGCGGCTGCGCCTCCTGCACCACCATGGCGCGGGCCGGTGCACCGGGGTGCGCGTCGAGCGCCGCGACCGCCTGCGTCACCTTGTTGATCTCGTCCTGCGCCGCCTTCGCGTACAGCCGCGAGCCGCCGAACTGGTTGGCCGGCGGCGCGAACGGCGACTTCGGATCGACGAGCAGTTTCCGCACCTTCTCCGCGTCGGCGTCGTCGAGCGCGAGCGCCTGTTCGAGCGCGTAGTACCGGGCGATGACGTTGGTGCCGAGCTGCGCACCGGTCGCGGTGGCGTCGGCGTCCTCGGGTTTGGCGAGCTTCGCGAGGTCGCCCGGGGCCTTCGCGTGCCACGCCTTGTGGACGCCGTCGAACAGCTCCGAGTACCGCTTCGCGGCGTCGGCGAGCGACTCGGGCGGCGGCCCCGCGAACGCCTTCGCGACGAGCGGGTTCAGCTTCTTGTCGGCGTTGGCGGCGAACGCCGCGGCGAGCGGCTTGGCCTTGGCGGCGAACTCGGCGGCCGGGAGCTTCGCGAACTCCTCCCACGGCCCGAACACGGCCGGGTTCCCCTTCACCCACGCGGCCCACGCGCCGGCGACCGTGTTGTGCAGGTACTCGTGGAGCTTCTTCTTGACGACGTCGTCCTTGGCCTTCGGGTTCTGGTACACGCTCTTGCCGCCGGCCTCGTGGACCGTCAGCAGGTAGTCGCCGACCCGGCCCCGCACGTCGGTGAGCGTCAGGGCGGTGATGCGGGCGTGCGCTTCAGCGGCCGCGGTGCGGGCCTTCCCGCTGTCGGCCCGGTACTTCACCGCATCGGGCGTGTTCTCCTGCGGCTCCAGCACGGGGAGCACGTCGGGGTCTTTGGTGCTCTTGAAGACGGCGTACAGGCCGTAGTAGTCGGCGGTGGCGATCGGTTCGAGCTTGTGGTCGTGGCACCGGGCGCACCCGGCGGTGAGGCCGAGGAGCCCGCGGGAGAGGGTGTCGATGCGGTCGTCGATCACGTCGTCGTCCACGTTCCCGTTGGGCTTGCGGCCCACGGTGAGGAACCCGAGCGCGGCGAGGTGCCGGTTGTCGCCGGGCTTGGCCGGGAGCAGGTCGGCGGCGAGCTGCTCGGTCACGAACCGGTCGAACGGGAGGTCGGCGTTGAACGCGCGGATCACGTAATCGCGGTACGTCCAGGCGTGCGGGTACACCCCCTGGCCGCCGAAGATGCCGCCCTGGTTGTCGGCGTACCGGGCCACGTCGAGCCAGTGCCGGCCCCACCGCTCGCCGTACCGCGGGCTCGCGAGCAGCCGGTCGACGAGCTGCTCGTAGGCGTCGGGCCGCATGTCCCTCTCGAACGCCTCGACCTCGTCCGGCGTCGGCGGCAGCCCGTGCAGGTCGAACGTCGCGCGGCGGATCAGCGTCCGCTTGTCGGCCGGCTGCGCGAACGCGAGCCCCTTCTCGGCGAGCTTCGCGAGGAGGAACCGATCGACGTCGGTGCGGGCGGCCTGCGGGCTCTGCACCTCGGGCACCTTCGGCACCGCGACCGTCCGGAACGCCCAGTGCGTCGGCACGCCGGCCATGACCTTTTTGAAGTCGTAGGGGTCGGCGGACGCGGTGCCGGCATCGGTCCGCGGGTCGGGCGCGCCCTGCTTGACCCACTCGGCGAGCGCGTCGATCTGCGCCTGCGCGAGCTTCCCCTTGGGGGGCATCTGGAGGTGCGGGTCGGTGAACTTCACGGCCCGCACGAGCAGTGACTTGTCCGGGTTGCCGGGGACGACCGCGGGGCCGGTGTCGCCGCCCTTGAGGGTGGCGGCGCGGGTGTCGAGCCGGAGCCCGCCCTTGTCCTTCTTCTCGCCGTGGCACGAGTAGCAGTGCTCGACGAGGACCGGCCGGACCTTGTTCTCGAAGAACGCGACCTGCTCGGGCGTCGGCGCGACATCCGCTGCGGCGGCCGGACCGGGAACGAGCGACAGGGCGACGAGGGCGGGGAGTGTGCGGAGCATGGTGGTGGGACCGAATAATCCAGTTGATCCACAGATTTCGCAGAGGACACAGATTTTAAGAACAGACGGCGGACCCGAATTCTGCTCCCCGGTGTCTGTCTTCCAATCTGTGTCTTCTGCGTAATCTGTGGATTAACTGTCTTGGTGTGTTGGATGACGGCCCGGCTTTACTTCAGTAGCGCCTTGACGACGTGCCCGTGGACGTCGGTGAGGCGGAAGTCGCGGCCGGCGTGGCGGTACGTCAGGTTCGTGTGGTCGAACCCGAGCAGGTGGAGCATCGTCGCGTGCAGGTCGTGGACCTCGACGCGGTCCTGCGACGCGATCGCGCCGAACTCGTCGGTGCTGCCGTGGACGAGCCCGCCCTTCGTGCCGCCGCCGGCCATCCACACGGTGAACCCGCCCGCGTTGTGGTCGCGGCCGATGCTCTTCTTGGTCGCCACGTCGTTGTTGTCGGTGGTCGGGGTGCGGCCGAACTCGCCGGCCCACAGCACGAGCGTGTCGTCGAGCATCCCGAGCCGCTTCAGGTCGGTCATCAGGGCCGCGAGGGGCTGGTCGGCGGCGAGGGCGAGCTTGCGGTGGCTCTCGTCGTTGAAGTCGTGCGTGTCCCACCCGGTGTGCCACGCCTGCACGTACCGCACGCCGCGCTCCAGCAGCCGCCGGGCCAGGAGCAGTTGCCGGCCCTGCTCGGTGTCGCCGTACAGGTCGCGGACCTTCTGCGGCTCGCGGGCGATGTCGAACGCCTCCTGGGCCTCGACCTGCATGCGGAACGCGGTCTCGAACGCCTGGATGCGGCCGTCGAGGGCGTCGTCGCCGGGGCCGCGGCGGTCGGCGAAGTCGCCGTTCATCGCCCTCAGCAGGTCGAGCTGCCGCCGCTGCTCGCGGAGCGACGTGCTCCCGCTGCGGATGTTGTCGAGCATCTTCTCGGCGGTCGCGTTGCGGGTCGCGATGCCGGTGCCCTGCGACCAGCCCGGCAGGAACGCGGCCGACCAGTGCTTCTCGCCGCTCGCCGTGGTTCCCGACGGCGCGAGGCCCACGAACGCCGGCAGGTTCTGGTTCACCGTGCCGAGGCCGTAGGTGACCCAGCTCCCCATGCTCGGCCGCACGAGGGTCGCCTCGCCGGTGCTCATGAGCAGTTGGGCCGGCTCGTGGACGCTGCTCTTGGTGAACATCGACCGCACGACGCACAGGTCGTCGACGTGCTTGGCGAGCATCGGGAACAGCTCGCTGACCTCGGTGCCGCTCTGGCCGTGCTTGCCGAACTTGAACGCGGACCGCTGGAGCTTGCCGCTGAGGCGGCCCATGTCGGTGGCGCTGGCGGGGGCGTTCTTGATGTAGTCGGCGTACACCTCCTGCGCGAGCTTGCCGTGGTACTTGTCGAGCGCCGGCTTGGGGTCGAACGTGTCGACGTGGCTCGGGCCGCCCTCCGGGAAGATGTGCAGCACGCGCTTCGCCTTGGGGGCGAAGTGCGGCGACCGTGCGGCGAGCGGCGACCCGGCCGTCTGATCCGCCGCGAGGAGCCCAGTGCGTGCGAGCAAATCTGCGAGCGCGAGCGAACCGATGCCGAGGCCGCAGCGGGCGAGGACGTCGCGGCGGGACAGGTGCGGGGCGGGGTGCATGAACGAATCCTGATGTTCGTTGCGGTGAGGAAGTCAATTGTACCAGCCGCCCGCGGCCGTCCAAGCGCGAACCGCCCGGAGGGTACAATCGCGGGCAGCGAACCCGGTCCACCCGACATCCATCCGTCTATCGAATCCGAGTGGAGGGCGGCGATGACCGAGGACGAGGCGCTGTTCCTGGCCGCGGTGGCGAACCCCGCCGAGACGACCCCGGCGCTGGCGCTCGCGGACTGGTTCGACGAGCACGACGAACCGTCGCTCGCAACCGCGCTCCGCGGGGTGCCGCAACTGGTGCCGCTTCTGCACTCGCTCAGGCGGTGGGACGAAGTCCCGGCGTGGGGGTTCCAGGTTTACGAGAGCGGCGCGATGCGAGAGGCGTGGGATCTTCTCCCGGCAGCCCGGATGCTCACGCGCTACCGGCACCTGTTTCCGACAACGCCAGAGACTCCGGTCGCCTTCGACCCGGCTGCACCGCCGGCACGAAAGTACGGCGACACGCTCAACACAGCGGCGTTCTTGGGGAACTGGCGGCACTACCGACAGCGGCAGGTTGCGGCCCTCCGGGAGCAAGTTGCCCAGCGGGCCGCGAATTGGACAGCTTCGCAGCGGATTTCCGCCCGCATCCCGAAGGGGCTGGATGCGTTCGAGTGGAAGTCGTGCCTGATCCACGAACTCGTTCTGCGCGATTGCACGCCCGGGGGCCGAGCGGTCGCGGATCACGTTGCCGCGATGCGCGAACGCGGCCATCCGCTCGCGTGGCTGCCGCTCGAACGACATGCGATCGAGGCCGGACTGCTCGTGAACCAGGGATGGCAGGTTACGGCCGCGCAGCAAGCGACATCGCGAACGTTGTCGGACCCGCCCCCGCGACCCGTCGAGTTGGGTCGTGCGGCGGCCGGCAGCCGCGCGTTCGCCGCGGTCCGTCAGTGGCAGGCCGAGTCGAACGGCGACGCCGATGCTGCCGCGTTCGTGTTCGACCGCCCCCTGACCGTCGCGCGCCACGGACTCGACTGGCTGCCGGCGTTCCCGCAGAGTCTCCTGGGCAACGTCGAAGGTCACGCCGCGACGTTCCGTCCGATGTCGAGCACCGATGCTCTCCGGGGACTGTTCAACGCTGCCCGGGGCGGAAGCGTCTACGGCCGCGGCGTGTTCGGTGCCTACAGCCGGTTGCACGCATGGCAGTCAATGGGCTGGCTGACCGGCTGCGGCGTTGAGGAGAGCGTCGAGAGAATCGCGCTCCGCGCCGAAGCCTGCGAGTGGTTCTGGTTCGACAGCCACGAACTCGCTCGAAGCGTGCTATGCCTGTCAATCCTCTGCGTTCGCCCCGACCGGCTCTCGGCCGCGGTTCTCGCCGCCATCGACGACGACTGACACTGAGTGCGAGTGATCTTCTTGGTCCGAGCCCGAGCGCCGAGCGAGGGGTGGGCGTGAACCCTCGCTCG